>NZ_JAMFRV010000762.1 GCF_026224925.1 Pseudomonas sp.
GAGCGGCATTCAAATCACGCGCATCGAGCAGCTCGATCTCCGCGTTCAGTGGCTGGTTCAGGGTCGACTTCAGGGTCAAGTCCCCGAGCCCCAACGCATTTGCCATACCGGATGACAAGGCCGAAGCGGCAGCTATTGCTAATACCAGTTTACGAACCTGAACCATAGCCCATCCCTTGTCTGATTATTCCTCGGCAGCCGAGAAGGTAAAGCCTGCTTCGGCTAATCAAGCCAAAGTGATTCATTAATTGTTGCCAAGTATCTTTTACATAGGGTCTTTTATCAACAATTCAGCCACTTGCACAGCGTTCAACGCGGCACCCTTGCGAACATTATCAGACGTAATCCACAGGTTAAGTTCCGCAGGGTCATCAATTCCCGCGCGTACTCGTCCTATATAGACCACATCCTGCCCTACTGCATCGCCAACCGCGGTAGGGTAATCGCCGGCCTCGACCAGTTCGATACCTGGCGCAGCATTGAGCGCCGCGTTGACCGCAGCAAGGTCAATTGCCCCGCCAGTTTGCAGCGAGACACTGAAGCTATCGCCGAAAAACACGGGTGCTTGAATGCAACTGACAGAAATCTTAAGTAAAGGCAGCGCGAGCAATTCACGCAACTCGGTCACCAGGCGCTTCTCAAGCGGCACGTGCCCTTGAGCATCGGGAGTGCCTACCTGGGCGAGCAGGTTAAAAGCCATTTGCCGGTCGAAAAACCGCGGCTCCATGGGCCGAACATTGAGCAGTTCAGCCGTCTGTCGCGCCAGTTCCGCAACGCCTTCACGGCCTTGGCTGGAGACTGCCAGGCACGCAGTCACATTGACCCGCACAACCTCCAATAGACCGCGCAATGGCGCTATTGCCACTGCCAACGCCGTCGCAGAGGGACTCGGGCTGGCAACCTGATACGGTTTCTTCAATGCATCCAATAGGGACGCATTGATTTCCGGAACGACGTTGGGGGCTTGCTCTACTGGCAAGCCACCCGACAAATCAATCACAGCGCAGCCGGCAGCGGTGGCCCGTGAGGCATAACTGCGAGTAATCGCCGGGCCTGCGGCGAAGAACACGATTTGAACTTTACCGAAATCGAATTCGTCGACTTCGCGCACCCGCACGTTTTTGCCGCGGAAAGGCACGGAATGGCCCGCCGATTCGACACTCGCCAGAAGGTGCAGATTGGCGACCGGAAAATCACGTTCTTCAAGAATCTGGACGAGGGTTTCGCCGACAGTGCCGGTGGCGCCAATCACGGCAATATCAAAGGACTGGGTCATGCAAAAGCCTCAGGTAAATCAGGGATCGGCACTTTAACCGTCGAGTTAGTGACAGGCAATTGTGCGCAACGTCGGTGAGCGCATCGGAGCAACGCACGGTAATGTCAGGGCTCAAGCCCTATTCGAAAAAACTCCCCGTGACTCCATACGCCCAACCAGCGCTGACCGTCGATCTCGCGAGTTTGCGCCAACTCCACCAGTTGATAGAAAACATTGCGGTGAATCAATGCTTCCAGATTGACCCGCACATGAATATAGGGCGCTGGCTCTTGGGTCTGCGGGTCGATTTCTACACGTAACGGATGCTCGGGCCCCGCTTCGGTTTGATCATCAACGTTAGTGGTGAAACGCAGAACCTGCTGTTCGCCCTCGCCTTCGACTTCAAGGCTGACGGCAACAAAGGGCGCATCGTCGACCTTGATCCGAACCTTCTCTACCGGCGTGATCAGGAAATAGTCGTCATCGTCCCTGCGCATGATGGTGGAAAACAATCGAACCATGGGCTTACGCCCTATCGGCGTACCCAGGTAGTACCAGGTGCCATCCCGGGCGATGCGCATGTCGATATCGCCGCAGAAATCCGGGTTCCATAGGTGAACGGGCGGCAACCCTTTTGATTTGGGAATCTGTGCAAACAGATCATTGGCCTTGCCGGGATCACTCATCGCGTTATTCCTTACTGGGGGTTACGACTGACACCCATTAGGCTACGAGCGTAATCCTCCAACGGTGGACCAAGCAAATCTTCAGGTTTGGTATTGTGCATCGTCAGCAATCCGCCGCGGGTACGAATGCGTGCGGTGTCGATCAAATAACGAGTGGTGGTTTCAATCACCATCAGTTGGATCACGCCGCTGTCGACGCCTAGGCGATCCACTGCTTGCTGGTCGGACCACTCGTCGCTGTTGCCAATCCGGTCATCGGCCTTGGCGAAACGGGTGTACAGCAAATAGTTGGCACCCGCAGCTCGCGCCTCAGTCAGCGCTTCGTCTAGCCCCATCGGCGCCTTGGCGCGGCGAACCATGGGGAAATACTCGATAAAGCCATTAAACGCTTCTTCGGCGACGACGTTTGGCCGTGGGTAGGCATTGCCAGGCGGCACAAACGCACCTTGGGCGATGTAGATGAAAGAGTCCGGCTGCAGGCGTCGGTTATAGGCTCTATCGGTGTTGCTATGATCGAGCAAGCCCGCATCACTCATCTGATCATGAGCACCCTGCCCCATGTCGCTGATACTCATGCAGCCACTTAACGACAACATCGTCAGTAGCAAAACCAGGCTACGCATCATCCCCTCCAGGTGCCAGTGACGGAAAACCGGCGAATGCGCGACTAATGCAGCTTCCGCGCCATACAGGGGAAAAGAGGTGGATCAGGCGCCACCGAGTCGTGGCATTCGCGAACAAGTTCGCGCCTACAGCATTCTGTGGGAGCCAAGCTTGCTTGCGAAGCAGACGACGCGGCCCATGAGAACGCCCTAACCGCCAATAATCTTCATCACGGTGGCGCCGCCTGAAAACGCCACGTCCTGCTTGTCGCCCAACGCCCGGACCAACAGTCGTTGCAGCGCCGGCAGGGCTTCGTGGCGGGGCTTGTCCAGCAGGTCGCCGACGTAATGACGGTTACTGGACGAGAGGCATCCGTGCAGCCAACCCGTAGAGGACAGGCGCAAGCGCGAGCACGTCCGGCAAAACGGCACGCTTTCGTTGGCTATCACGCCAAAAAAGCCTTTGTCCGGGATCTGATAGCGAACGGCCGTGGCGTCCACAGGCGCATCGGCCTGGAGGTATTCGTACTGCTCGCCGATCAGCGCCAGCAGCTGCTGCAAGCTGACGAACTGTTGCAGAAACCCATTTGAGTCGCTGGCCAAGTGCCCCATGCGCATCAGCTCGATAAAACGCAGCTCGTAACCACGCTCAAGGCAATAATCGAGCATCGGCATCACCTGATCGAGGTTTGCCCCGCGCAACGGCACCATGTTGACTTTGATTTTGATCCCGGCGGCGCTCGCCTGGGTCATGCCATCGAGCACGGTAAGCAAATCGCCGCCACGCGCAATGGCGCGAAAGGCGACGGGGTCAAGCGTATCGAGGGACACATTGAGCCGGCGGATACCGGCATCAATCAACAGTGGCAGCTTGCGAGCAAGGAGCTGGCCGTTAGTGGTCAAGCTGATATCAGCCAAGCCCATTTTCCCGACCTGACCCATGAAGGATTCCAGCTTGGGACTAACCAGCGGCTCGCCACCAGTAATGCGCAGTCGCTCAATACCGGCAGCTTCGATCAAGTACGCCACACCGCGCGCCATGGCCTCGGCCGACAATTCATCCTGCGCAGCAACCAAGCGCTTACCGTTGGGCACACAGTAAGTACATGCGTAGTTGCAAGCGGACGTCAGGCTGATTCGCAAATTGCGAAACTGCCTGCCTTGACGGTCAACGATCATGAACAGCTCCGACGGGAATAGGTGAACTGCTAAAACTTGACTCAAACATCAAGTTTTAGCAAGCGCCAGCCTGAGTATATTCCTGCTGCTCACCGCCCGGCAGTCATTACCTGAAGTTATCACGTCGCCGAATGACTCAGCTGCTCGGCGGGGTATCGGTGTCGCGCTTGCGCTTGTTGCCCATGCGCACGCCAATGTCCATCAGGAACTGAAAAAAGCCTTCCTGATCTTCGAGCACATTGCTCCAGAACGGCGAGTGATACAGCGCAACAGCGCCATGCACCAACGCCCAGGATGCACAGAAGTGAAAATAAGGCGGCACGTCTTCAAGCTTGCCTTCGTTGATTCGACCTTCGATCAACAACGTCAGGCGCTCGAAGTTAGAAGCACGAATCTTGTGCAACTCCACCACCATCTCTGGCACCTGATTGCCCTTGACCACTTTCTCTTCCAGACGATCGAACAGCCGATAGCGCTGAGGATCGCGCATGCGGAATTCGAAGTACGCGCGGGATAAAGCTTCCTTATCCTTGTCGACGTCGGCAGAGTGCAGCAACTCGTTCAGATCGCGCTCGTAGTCGAGCATCAGGCGCAGGTAAATCTCCGCCTTCGACTTGAAGTGCTTATAGATGGTGCCTTTGCCGATACCCACGGCATCAGCGATCATCTCGACGGTGACGCTGTCTTCACCTTGATCGAGGAACAGCTTTAGCGCGGTATCGAGAATTTCTTGCTCACGGCGACGAAATTCACGGACCTTACGAGGTTCTTTCTGCATAAGAAAAGGTCTGTTGGGGGCCAAAATCGAAGCCGCGTATTATGCCTAACTTGCGCCAAATTGCACGGATCATCCTACCATGTCTACGTTTCTTGATGAATTTACACAAGCTCCAGGCCTGCGATATTTAAACCACGCGGCGGTCGCGCCCTGGCCAAAACGCGCCGCAACCGCCGTCGCGCGTTTCGCTCAGGAGAACGTTCTGCTGGGTGCCCGGGACTATCCAGACTGGATGATAGTAGAACAACGCCTTCGTGAACGCTTGATGCGCCTGCTGAATGCACCGTCGACTGATGACATTGCTTTGGTCAAAAATACATCGGAAGCCCTGTCATTCGTAGCGTTCGGACTGGACTGGAAAAGTGGCGACCAAATCGTTATCAGCGACGAAGAGTTCCCATCCAACCGTATCGTCTGGGAGGCACTGAAGCCTCAAGGCGTGGAAGTGATCCAGGTCAGCCTAAAGGTCGACGATCCAGAAGCAGCATTGCTCGCAGCCTGCGGCCCTCGCACACGACTGCTGTCGATCAGCGCGGTGCAATTCGCCACAGGGTTGCGCCTGGACCTTGAAGTGCTGGGCGAAGGCTGCAAGCAGCGTAATGTGCTGTTTTGCATCGACGCCATTCAGCACCTAGGCGCCCTGCCCTTTGACGTCCAAGCCAGCCAGTGCGACTTCGCCATGGCCGACGGTCATAAGTGGCTACTGGGTCCTGAAGGATTGGGCGTGTTCTATTGCCGTGCCCAATTGCGACCGCAGTTGAAGTTGCACGAGTTTGGCTGGCACATGCTTGAGCACATGGGCGATTACAACCGCACCACGTGGGAACCTGCGGTGTCGGCGCGGCGTTTCGAATGCGGCAGCCCAAATGTGTTGGGCAGCATGGCGCTGGAAGCCAGCCTGTCTTTGCTTGAGGAAGTCGGCATGGAACAGGTCGGCAAAGCCATCGCAGAGCGGGTTCTGTGGCTAGAGGAGGGCTTGAGTTCTATCCCCGGCGCTCGCTTGCACACTCCGAAAGACCCTGCTCGACGGGCAGGCATTCTGTCGTTCAGCCTTGATGGGGTGGACAATTCGGTGCTGTTCGAACGTCTTAAGCAGCATCAGGTCGTGTGTGTACAGCGCGGACCGGGTGTGCGCTTTTCGCCGCATTTCTATACTGAATCACGAGTAATCGAAGAAACTTTGGCACTGGTGCGCGATTCAGCTGTTTCGTGAGAACTCAATTAAAGCGCGGGTATTCCAAATCCGTTTAAGAAATACGCTGTCCGGACTGGACGTCCGGCCCCTATGGCCAATACTTAATTCGTTGGCGCGGCATCTCCCCCAAGTGGCGCGCCGATGAAGGTACCAATGGATCGCGTACCTTTGTTTACTCCTAATGGTCTTAACCCGGATTCACCCCCCAGAACCCGGGTTTTTTTTGCCTGTAATTTTGGATCGCAACAATTTCAGCGCCAAACAAGGACTCTGTGGGACCGAACTTGTTCGGGAAGCAGGCGGCGCGGAGTATCTACCAGACCGAGGTGATGCTTTCGCGAACAAGTTCGCTCCCACCGGGTGCGGACTCCTACAAATAAGCATTCAGCAGATAAACGTTCAGCGCTTGAGGTGAGCCAGCGGAAACAGGCGTGCGAAGTTTTCGGTGGTCTGCTCGGCAAACCGCTCGTACGGCTCGCCGCGCAACATTGCCAGGAACTCGGCGACTTCGCGCACGTATTGCGGCAGGTTTGGCTTGCCGCGATACGGGATAGGTGCCAAATACGGCGAATCGGTTTCTACCAGCAGCCGGTCCGCCGGCACTTGGCGCGCTACGTCGCGTAACGCATCGGCATTGCGGAAAGTGACGATGCCGGACAGTGAAATGTAAAAGCCCAGATCCAGCGCGGCCTTGGCCATTTCCCAGTCTTCGGTAAAACAATGCAGTACGCCACCCTGTGGCAGCGCAGCTTCACGCAGTAAATCCAAGGTGTCGGCGCGGGCGCCACGGGTGTGGACAATCACCGGCTTGCCGGTCAGGTTGGCGGCCTGCAGGTGCAAGCGAAACGATTGCTGCTGGAGTTCTGCGGCTTCTGGCTCGTAATGGTAATCGAGCCCGGTTTCGCCAATAGCCACCACCCGTGGGTGATTCAGCTCTTGGAGTAACCAATCCAACGCAGGCGCTGCACCTGGTTTCAAGTCAAGCGGGTGAATACCCACTGAACAGTCCACGTCGTCGTAGCGCTCAGCCAGGGCTTTTACCGCGCCAGCGTTTTCGGCACTGACCCCGATGCACAAAAAATGTCCGACACCACGCGCCCGGGCGGCATCAAGGGCGGCATCCAAAGAGCCTGCGTGCGAGGCAAGATCAAGACGGTCGAGGTGACAATGGGAGTCTACAAGCATGGCTGAGGTGGCAACTACATCGTATGAGTGGGACGGTCCGACTTAAGAGCGCCGGCCAAGTAGGTTTCGATTTTATTGCGGGCGGTATTGTCGCCGTCGTTGAATTGCACGCCGACCCCTGCGGCCCGATTGCCTTGGGCGCCTTTGGGCGTGATCCAGGTGACTTTACCCGCCACCGGGATTTTTTCCGGCTCGTCCATCAAATTCAGCAGCATGAACACCTCGTCGCCCAGCTTGTAGCTCTTGCTGGTCGGAATGAACAAACCGCCATTCTTGATGAACGGCATATAAGCGGCGTACAGCACAGATTTGTCCTTGATGGTCAGGGACAAGATGCCGTTCCGTGGACCAGGACTCAGCGGCACACTCATTGCGTTTCCTTTGGGCTAAGGGCTAAAGGCGTGATCCGAATACCGGAGTTTAACCTTGTCCGGGCAGGCCTGCCCACTGCACGAGCAATGCCTCAAGCAACAAAACCCGATTAAGGTTGGCTTTGGACATTACTTTTTGACGCTGCAGCAGTACCCAGTCCTGAATAGCGAGCACTTTGCCTTGGCTGGACTTCTGTGCCAGGTATTGCAGCACCTTGCGCATATCGGTCAAGCCAAGGCCGGTTTCGTCTTCGGTCAGTTGATAACGCAAGATCAGCAGCGACCAATCGCTGAACCAATCGAACAGCAACAGCAGGGGAATATCTTTCCAACCTTCCGCCAGTTGAGTGGGCGACTGCTGCTGTTTGAGCAGCTTTTTCACACCATCCACCACCAGCGCCCGCTGTTCGCGAACACCTTGCGCCTGCAGGGTGACCGCAGCCAAAGGCGATCCTGCCGCCAAGGTCAGCAGTTCGAAGCGCTCATCGTCGCTGCAGTCCGGCAACGCCTTGGCCAGCCACTGCAAACTCATGGCCTCACTGGGCAGCGGACAGGCCTGTTGCACACAGCGGCTTCTGACCGTGGGCAATAATCGGCTCGACTGATGGCTGACAAGCAACAACACGGTGTTGCCGGAAGGTTCTTCCAGGCTTTTAAGCAGCGCATTTGCAGCGTTGACGTTCATCGCCTCGGCAGGCTCGATCAGCACCACTTTGCGCCCGCCCATCTGCGCAGTTTGTACGACAAAACTCACCAGTTCGCGTACCTGGTCGACCTTGATCGCCTTGTCCGCTTCTTCCGGTTCCAGCACGTAGTTATCCGGATGGCTGCCGGCCGCCAGCAACATGCAGGACTTGCACTGACCACAAGCGTCCAACCCTTCCGGCCGTTGGCACAACAAGCGCGCCATCAACCGCTCCGCCAACGCACGCTTGCCGATACCCACTGGGCCGTGCAGCAAATACGCGTGGGCATGCTGAGCACGCCCCGCCATTTGCTGCCAAAGGCCTTCCTGCCAAGGGTAGGCTTCAGCCACGGTGCAGCTCCAGCAACTCAGGCAACAAGGCGTCCAGGGATTGCTGAACCTCGGACAACGACAGCGCCGCGTCTACCAGTCGATAGCGTGCCGGAGTGGCGGCGGCGCGGTTCAAATAGGTGCTACGCACGGCGTCGAAGAATGTCCGGCCTTCTTGTTCGAAGCGGTCAAGTCGGCCACGGGCTGTTGCGCGGGCCAAGCCAACTTCGACTGGCAGGTCGAATACCAACGTCAGATCAGGCCGCAGATCCCCCTGAACAAAGGCTTCCAGCGCGGCAATACGGTCATGGGACAGACCACGGCCGCCACCTTGATAGGCGTACGTCGCATCGGTAAATCGATCACACAGCACCACTGAACCGCGGGCCAACGCTGGACGGATGACTTCGGCCAAATGCTGCGCCCTGGCGGCAAATACCAGCAGCAGCTCGGTATCGGCATTCATCGGCTCGTCGCTGGGAGCCAACAGCAATTCGCGAATTTTCTCCGCCAACGGCGTGCCACCGGGCTCACGCGTCAGCACGACATCGACGCCTTGGGCACGCAAGCGCTCGGCGAGGTATTCACGGTTGGTGCTTTTGCCAGCGCCTTCCGGACCTTCCAGAGTAATAAACAAGCCAGTCACAGGCAGTCCTTCATCAAATTCATTATGGCTTTTGCGGGTCTTTTTCGACCGGTGCGGCAGTCGGCGCAGCGTCGGGCTTGGCTTCAGCCTCAGGTTTTGGTTCAGGCTTTTGCTCTGGAACCGGCTCAACTACCGGCTCGGTCTTGAGTTCAGGGATCGGCTCAAGCTTGGATTCAATCGTCGGTGTAACTGCCGGAGCAAGCACCGGCGCCGGGCTAGAGCGATAATCAGCACGGCGTTTCAGCTGAAACTCACGAACCGCGCTGTTGTGCGACTCCAGATCATCTGAGAACACATGGCTGCCATCGCCCTTGGCAACGAAATACAGGCTGCTACCGGACACCGGATTAAGCGCCGCACGAATGGCCTCACGCCCCACCAATGAAATCGGGGTAGGCGGCAAACCGGTAATCACATACGTGTTGTAAGGCGTCGACTCCTTCAAGTGAGCCCGAGTCAATTTGCCGTTGTAACGCTCCCCGAGGCCGTAAATCACCGTCGGATCGGTCTGCAGCAACATGCCGATCGCCAGGCGGCGGACAAATACACCCGCGATTTGCCCGCGCTCTTGGGGCACGCCGGTTTCTTTTTCTACCAACGACGCCATGATCAGCGCCTGATACGGATCAACGTAAGGCACATCCGCAGCGCGCTTGTCCCATTCGTCGGCGAGCACTTCATCCAAACGGTTGTACGCCTGCTTGAGCAAATCGAGGTCGCTCATCCCGCGCACGTAACGATAAGTGTCGGGGAAGAACCGTCCTTCCGGAAATACATTGGGATGCCCAAGCTTGCTCATCAACTCGCTGTCGCTCAGGCCCGCAAAGGTGTGCTCAAGCTTGGCCTGCTTGGCCAATGCGGCGCGGACCTGACGGAAATTCCATCCCTCAACCAACGTCAGGCTGTATTGCACCACGTCCCCGCGCCGCCACAACTCCAACAGCGCCTTCGCATCCATACCCGGCGTCATGCGGTATTCGCCGGTGTGAAAGGATTGCCCGGAGAGATTGAAGCGCCAGTAGAGACGCAACCAGAACGCGTCCTTGATCACGCCGTCGGTTTCCAGACGGGTCAGCGCACCGGTCGGTGTCGAGCCTGCGGCAACATCAAGGAGTTGTTCTTGAGTGAGGTTCAGCGGCTGTTTCAAGGCAACATTTTGCTGCCAGACAGAAAAGCCCAGCAGCAATCCAGCAAGGATCAGACACCCTTCGAACACCACCAACAATTTACGTATCACTGATCAAACATCCAGAAGCGCACGAGCAATGCCCTGCAGTTTACGGGTGAGCGGACCAACCGGCCAGTTCAGCTGCGCAAACCCTTGAACCGGCCATACGCCGTAGACGCTGTTGCACAGAAAAACCTCATCAGCCTGCTGCAGATCCAGCATCGCGACGTCGCACACCTGCGTGGTAATGCCCATCGCCTCAGCCTGCGCCAACAGCTCGGCGCGCATGACCCCAGCGACACCGCAACGGCTCAGGTCAGCGGTAATCAGCTCATCGTTCTTGATCAGAAACAAATTGCTGTATACGCCCTCGATGATCCGCCCGGAGGTATCACACATCAACCCTTCGGCAAAGGCGCTGTCCTGCCACTCGCTGCGAGCGAGCACCTGCTCTAACCGATTCAGGTGTTTGAGCCCTGCCAACAGCGGTTGCTCGGCCAAACGTGTGACGCACGGAAACAAGCGCACGCCCTGATCGGCATGCGCCGCTGGATACTGTGTCGGGGGATTGCCTTGCAGAATGCGTCGAGGCTTTGCCTGAGGTGCGGGAGCGTAGCCACGCTGGCTGTCACCGCGAGTGACAATCAGCTTCATGACGCCATCGCCCAACTGCGCAGCAAACTCCAGTAATTCGCTGCGGATCAGTACATGATCCGCAGCAATTGCCAACCGACTGCAGCCAGACGCCAGGCGCTGCAAATGACGCTCAAGCAGCACCGGCTCGCCAGCGTTGACGGCGATGGTTTCAAATACACCGTCGCCGTAAGCGAGCCCTCGGTCGCTAACGGGCAGCGTGTGCGCCGGATGACCGTCGACCCAGCAGATCGACATCAATCAGCGAACCGGCGGAAAACCAACGAACCGTTGGTGCCGCCAAAGCCGAAGGAGTTGGACACTGCAATATCAATTGCCATCGGTTTAGCGTGATGCGCAACAAAATCAAGATCGCAGCCTTCGCCCGGCTCATCCAGGTTGATGGTCGGTGGTGCGACTTGGCCGTTGATCGCCAAAATACAGAAGATGGCCTCTACAGCGCCCGCAGCACCCAGCAAGTGACCCGTCATCGATTTGGTCGAGCTGACTGCCAGCTTGTAAGCGTGGTCGCCGAACACGGTTTTGATCGCCCGCGCTTCGGCCAGATCGCCCGCCAGCGTCGAGGTACCGTGGGCATTGATGTACTGCACCTCATCGACATTAATCTTGGCGTCACGCAGGGCATTGGCGATGCAGCGCGCAGCGCCTGCACCGTCTTCCGGCGGCGAGGTCATGTGGTAAGCATCGCCACTCATGCCGAAACCGATCAGCTCACCGTAAATCGTCGCACCACGCGCTTTGGCGTGTTCCAACTCTTCGAGCACCAATGCACCCGCACCGTCAGACAGGACGAAACCATCACGGCCCTTGTCCCACGGTCGACTCGCGCGAGCAGGGTCGTCATTGCGTGTGGACAAAGCCCGCGCCGCGCCGAAACCGCCCATACCCAAACCGCAGGCCGCCATTTCTGCACCGCCAGCAATCATCACGTCCGCTTCACCGTAGGCAATATTGCGCGCGGCCATGCCGATGCAATGGGTGCCCGTAGTACAAGCAGTAGCGATGGCGTAGTTAGGCCCCTGTACACCGAGGTGGATCGACAGAAAACCGGAAATCATGTTGATGATCGAGCCAGGTACAAAAAACGGAGAGATTTTCCCCGGACCTTGCTCGTGCAACGAACGACTGTTGTTCTCGATATTGGTCAAGCCACCGATACCCGCACCCATGGCAACGCCAATTCGGTCACGGTTTTCATCGGTCACTTCCAAGCCGCAATTGCGCATAGCCTGAAAGCTGGCAGCCAAACCGTACTGAATGAACAGGTCGAGACGGCGGGCCTCTTTGGGCGCCAGGTACTCCTCGACTTTGAAGCCCCTTATCGAACCGCCAAAACGAGTGGTGAAGGCTGAAAGGTCCGTATGCTCGATCAGGCCAATGCCACTGCGACCAGCCAGGATACCTTGCCAACTGCTTGGCACATCGTTACCCAATGGCGACAGCATACCCATACCGGTGACTACGACGCGTCTACGCGACACAGCACTCTCCTTTCTTCTAATGGCGACACTTTCGCTCGATTCTTAAAGAAAAAACCGCACGCCAGTAAAGGCAGTGCGGTTTTTCCAGTCAACAGCGCAAATTACAAACTATTACGCTTGGTGCGCTGTGACGTAATCGATAGCAGCTTGAACGGTGGTGATTTTTTCAGCTTCTTCGTCAGGGATTTCGGTCTCGAATTCCTCTTCGAGAGCCATCACCAGCTCCACGGTATCAAGGGAGTCAGCGCCCAGGTCTTCAACGAAAGAAGAAGTATTGCTCACTTCCTCTTCCTTGACGCCCAGTTGCTCAACAACGATTTTCTTGACGCGTTCTTCGATGGTGCTCATACCTTGTTTTAACTCCTAGTGGACAAATTCAGGCAGCTGGCCGGTGGGTAAGTGTAAGAAGAGGTTTTGCGCATTTCAAGCTCAATGCTTAACCTCTTGAACCACACCCGCCTTGCGCCTATTAATAGATTGCAGCTTTATAACGGATTTTAGACCGCTCGTATGACATTTTTTGACGTTATCCGTCACATTTAGCTCATGTACATGCCGCCGTTAACCGGGATTGTAGCCCCAGTAACGTAGCCTGCACCTTCAGAAGCAAGAAAAGCGACCACATGCGCGATCTCTTGAGCTTGCCCCAGACGCCCTAAAGGAATCTGGCTGACCAACGATTCACGCTGGGCTTCGGGCAACTCACGGGTCATATCAGTATCGATAAAACCGGGTGCAACCGAATTCACGGTGACCGCACGGGAGCCGACTTCACGCGCCAGAGCCCGACTGAAACCTTCCAGCCCGGCTTTCGCAGCCGCGTAGTTTACTTGGCCTGCGTTGCCCATGGCACCCACAACCGATCCAATACTGATAATTCGACCCCAGCGGGCCTTGGTCATGCCGCGCAAAACACCCTTGGACAGCCGAAACAGGCTGTTCAGGTTGGTATCGACAACGTCATGCCACTCGTCATCTTTCATGCGCATCATCAGGTTATCGCGGGTGATACCGGCGTTATTGACCAAAATCAACGGCGCGCCAACGCGTTCCTGAATCAATGCCAGGGTCGTGCTCACGGATTGCGCATCACACACATCCAGCATCAGGCCAAAGCCTTCGATGCCGTTTTCCTTGAAGGTCGCGCTGATTCGCTCGGCGCCAGACTCAGACGTTGCGGTTCCGACCACGGTCGCACCGTTACGTCCCAACTCAAGGGCAATGGCTTGGCCAATACCGCGGCTCGCACCGGTGACCAGTGCAACTTTACCTTGCAGGCTCATGCAAGTTTCTCCTAATCAGGCCAATGCCGCGCGGCTGGCAGCAAAGGCATCTGGGGTGTTGAGATTGTAAGTCGTCACGCCTTCGGCGCAACGCTTGTTCAGGCCTGCAAGCACTTTACCCGGGCCACATTCGACCAACTGAGTAGCACCATTGGCGGCCAGACACTGAATGGACTCGACCCAACGCACGGGCTTGTACAGCTGCTCGAGCAGATCGCGCTTGAGGGTAGCAAGGTCGGTCACGGCTGACGCGCTGACATTTTGCACCAACTGGATCTGCGGCGCTTGCCAGTCAATGGCTTCGATGGATTCGGCAAAGCGCTCGGCAGCCGGACGCATCAATTCGCAGTGGGACGGCACGCTGACCGGCAATGGCATGGCGCGTTTGGCACCACGGGCCTTGCAGGCTTCGATGGCACGCTCGACGGCAGCAACGGAACCAGCGATCACAACCTGACCCGGCGAATTGAAGTTCACCGCGCTGACCACGTCACCTTGAGCCGACTCGGCACACGCAGCCAATACCTCAGCATCTGCCAGACCAAGAATAGCCGCCATGGCGCCTTGCCCTGCCGGTACAGCTTCCTGCATCAATTGGCCGCGGCGCCGTACCAGCTTGACCCCATCGCTGAGGCTCAAACTGCCAGCCGCTACCAATGCGCTGTACTCGCCCAGGCTATGCCCGGCAACAAACGCTGGACGTGCACCGCCTTCAGCCAGCCACACGCGCCACAGGGCCACAGAGGCGGTCAAGATGGCCGGTTGGGTCTTGTCGGTTTGATTAAGTTGCTCTTCCGGTCCTTGCTGGGTCAGCGCCCACAGGTCGTAACCCAGTGCGGCGGAAGCCTCAGCGAAGGTGTCGAGGATCAGCGGGTATTGCGCGCCCAGCTCGGACAACATGCCGAGGGACTGCGAGCCTTGGCCCGGAAAAACGAATGCGAGGGATGCAGACATTGAACAAGCCCCTATTAATGTGTCGTCGAAAAATGGGTACCTGATACACCCGGTACAGCCACTCATAGCTAACGTGATGGACAGTTGGATGAATGACCGGTTGCAGGCGTCACATCATTCTTGCGGGCCACGTTGTCGCAGGGAGCCTAAAGCAACTCCTCGAGACGCCCGCTTAACCGCTGCGG
This sequence comes from Pseudomonas sp., assembly GCF_026224925.1. GTDB lineage: Bacteria > Pseudomonadota > Gammaproteobacteria > Pseudomonadales > Pseudomonadaceae > Aquipseudomonas. The sequence continues at coordinate 14,638 of NZ_JAMFRV010000762.1, forward strand.
GAGGCCTTCCTGGATTTCGATCAAGGCCCGCTGAATCGCGAACTGGAAGCCTTGCACACTCGCCGACCCGTGACTTTTGACCACGATGCCCTGCAGACCGAGAAAACTTGCGCCGTTATGCCGGGCCGGCGCCAGGTCGGCCCGCAAACGCTTAAGCATCGGTAACGCCAAAACGCCCACGGCTTTGCTCAGCACGTTTTGCCTGAACAAGGCTTCGATACGTGCGCCAATCATCGTTGCCAAGCCTTCGCTGGATTTGAGCAGGATGTTGCCGACAAACCCGTCGCACACCACCACATCAGCCTCGCCCCGATAAACACCGTCACCCTCGACGAAACCGACATAGTTCAAGCCGGGCGACGCCTGCAGCAAAGTGGCGGCCAGCTTGACCTGATGATTACCCTTGATGTCTTCGGTGCCGATGTTCAACAACGCCACCCGAGGCCGGGTCACACCCAACGCTTCAGCAGCCACCGACCCCATCAAGGCAAATTGAAGGAGATGCTCGGCACTGCAATCGACGTTCGCCCCCAAGTCCAACAATTGGCAATAGCCTTGCTGGGTTGGAATTGCAGCAACCATCGCCGGCCGATCAATGCCGGGCAACGTCTTGAGCACAAAGCGCGAGAGCGCCATCAGTGCCCCGGTGTTTCCAGCACTGACACACGCCTGAACCTCACCACTGGCCAACAGCCCGAGGGCCACACGCATCGAAGAATCGGGTTTGCCGCGCAACGCCTGCGCCGGACGGTCGTCCATGGAAATCACTTCCGACGCATTGACAACACGCAGACGTGAGCGATCCACACCAGAATGGCGGGCAATCAATTCTTCAATGAGGGGAGCTTGACCGACGAGGGTCAGGTGCAGCGAGGGTGTTGCAATCAAACAAGCAATACTGGCCTGCACAATGTTGCGGGGACCGAAGTCCCCACCCATTGCGTCAATCGCGATGATCGAAGCGGACAAGTAATTACTCGTCAGCGCCTTTATCGATCACTTTGCGACCACGGTATACGCCTTCTGGCGATACGTGGTGACGCAGGTGAATTTCACCTGTGGTTTTTTCTACAGACAGAGTGCTAGCCGTAAGGGCGTCGTGCGAACGACGCATGTCACGGGCAGAGCGGGATTTTTTGTTCTGCTGAACAGCCATAATTAATTAACTCCTAAACGTTTGGGTCACGCTTTAACTGCGCCAATACACTGAACGGGTTGGACCGCGTTACCTCGTCCTCGCTCGACTCGGACACTTGATTGTCCGCCGGCTGCTGGCATTCTTGCGGGTCATGAGCAGGCACAATGGGCAAGGCGAGCAAAAGCTCTTCCTCGATCAATGCCAGCAGATCCAGTGGATCTTCGCCCAGTTCCAGCACGTCATAACCTTTCGGCAACGACTGGGTATTCGCACCCTCTTTCACCACAGCGTAACTGCATTCGCTGTGGATCGGCAGGGTGACCAGCTCAAGACAACGCTGGCAAACCATTTTGACTTCGACGTCGATGGAGCTGTGAATTACCACAGATCTGCGCTCGTCGCGCTCAAAAACAAACTTCGCCTGCACCGAACCGAGAGTATCGGAAAGCGGGTCGCAGAGCCTCTCCAAATCAGCCAGCAGTACTTCTCCCTGAAGAGTAGTGCCACGATCAGCTAATTTGCGCGGGTCAACATGAGGTGGAATCGGGTCATTCAACATAGGCGCAGCATTCTAGGGACGAGGTACCCCTCTGTCAAAGGGAAATTCAAACCTGTGCGTATCCGGAGCCGCTGATTACAATCAACTTTCACCTACGGAGTACTTCATGCTTCCCCTGTTGCTCGCCTCCAGCTCACCCTACCGCCGCGAATTGCTGGCTCGCCTTGGTCTTCCGTTCATATGCAGCTCGCCGGACATCGATGAAAACCGACACCCGAACGAACCCGCAATTGATCTGGTTCTGCGCCTGGCGCGAGAAAAAGCACAGGCGCTTTCTGGCAGCTACCCCGCGCATCTTATCATTGGCTCGGATCAGGTAGCAGTGCTCGACGGACACATCCTGGGCAAGCCGCACACCTTCGAACGCGCCCTGGAGCAACTCTCTGCCGCAAGCGGCAACAGCGTGACGTTCCTCACAGGCCTGGCACTGCTAAACAGTCACACCGGTCACTGCCAAGTCGACTGCGTAAAGTTCACCGTGCACATGCGCCATCTGAACCGCGACAGCATCGAGCGCTATTTGCATGCCGAACAGCCCTACGACTGCGCAGGCAGCTTTAAAGCCGAGGGTTTGGGTGTCAGCCTGTTCCAGAGCACCGAGGGCAGCGACGCCACAAGTTTGATCGGCCTACCGCTGATTCGCTTGATCGACATGCTGCTTATTGAAGGGGTCAGCGTTCCGTAGGAGATTTGCTTCCACCGGGACCTTGGATTGCCCAAGGCCCGTGTCGCGCCGAGATTCGGTGGGACCGAACTTGTTCGGGAAGCAGGTAGCGCGATCTGTCTGGGATACCGCGTCGCTTCATTCGCGAACAAGTTCGCTCCCACCAAAATGCGCGCTACTGGTGATTAACGCAGCGAAGGCCCTTGGAAGCCCATCCACATGGCTAACTGATTAGCCATGCTCACGCCGAGCTTCTTGGAGAAGCGGTCAAACGGTGAGTCTTCGACGGTGTAGTCGACGATATCTTTGGCGCCAATCACTTCACGAGCGACATAGCTGGCATTGCCCAAGCCATCGATCAGACCCAACGGCAACGCTTGCTCACCGGTCCAGACCAGCCCGGAGAATAGCTCAGGGTGCTCTTTATCTTTCAGACGATCGCCACGCCCTTGCTTGACGCTGGCGATGAACTGACGGTGCGTCGTATCCAGGACACCCTGCCAGAACTGAGTTTCGTCAGCCTTGGGTGGCTGGAACGGGTCAAGAAATGCTTTGTGCTCGCCCGACGTGTAGGTACGACGGTCTATGCCCAGCTTATCCATGATCCCGACAAAACCGAATCCGGCAGCCGTGACACCAATCGAACCCACCAGACTGGCCTTGTCGGCATAGATCTGGTCAGCCGCACTGGCAATGTAATAAGCACCGGACGCGCCGAGGTCACTGATGACCGCGTACACCTTGATGTCAGGCTTTTCGGCACGCAGACGACGAATCTCGTCATAGATATAGCCGGCCTGTACCGGGCTGCCGCCAGGACTGTTGATGCGCAGGATCACACCCTTGGTCTTGGCGTCATCGAAAGCCGAGCGCAGCGCATCGACGATGTTGTCAGCGCTGGCTGCTTCTTTATCAGCGATCATGCCCTGCACTTCAATGAGCGCAGTGTGTGGATCACTGCGCGATCCGCCTTTGCCGAAGTCCATCAGTGGCGTGAACACCACCAGGGCACCAATCAGGTAAGCGAAGGTCAGCAGCTTGAAGAAAATGCCCCAGCGTCGCGAACGGCGCTGCTCTTGCACGCTTGCCAGCAAGGTTTTTTCCAGCAGCTTCCAGCTTCTGTCATCACCCTTGGGGTCCGGGACTTCAGAATTGCTGCCTTTCCATTCATCTGACATGTAGTGATTACCTTAATAAGACTCGGTGCCAGGCGCACTCAACCAACTGCGCAATTCAGAAAACCGTTCAATGGCCAAGCGCGGCTGGTATTCGCGAAGGGATGCCAGAGATTGCGCACCGTAGCCCACCGCGACGCTGTCCATACCTGCGTTTTGCGCCATCAATAAATCGAAAGACGAGTCACCCACCATCAACGCCTGCTCCGGCACCACACCGCAATGCTCCAGAATCTCGTGCAACATCAACGGGTCCGGCTTGCTGGCTGACTCGTCGGCGGCGCGTGTGATTTGAAAATAATCCTGCCAGCCATGGGCGTTCAACACCCGATCCAGCCCGCGACGGGATTTACCGGTGGCAACGGCCATCTGATAGCCCTGGGCACGGAACGCTGCCAGCGAATCCACCACATCAGCAAACAGTGGCGACGGCACGGCTTCCAGCGCCACATAACTTTCTGCATAGCGCTCACGAAAATCCAGCATCTCGCTCGGGCTTATGTGCGGGTACAGGGTGCGAATTGCCTCGGGCAAACCGAGCCCGATGATGCCCTTGATCGCAAAATCATCGCGTACCGGCATATCACACCGTTGCGCCGCCACTTGCATGGCCTCGACGATACGACCAATGGAATCGGCGAGCGTGCCGTCCCAATCGAAAATCAGTAATTTATAATCAGGGCGCACTCAATCGCTCCACGGTCTTGGCCCACATTTCATCCACAGGCGCTTGCAGTTTCAACTCGCCGCCGTCCGGTAACGGGACAGTCAGCATGTAGGCGTGCAGGAACAGACGCTTGCCGCCGAGATCGCGAATTTCGCGACTGAAATCTTCATCACCGTATTTAGTGTCGCCAGCGATGCAATGGCCGGCATGAAGGGTGTGAACGCGAATCTGGTGGGTCCGCCCGGTAACCGGTTTGGCCTCGACCATGGTGGCGAAGTCGCCGAAGCGGCGCAGCACCTTGAAGATCGTCAGCGCCTCCTTGCCCTCTTCATTGACCTCGACCATGCGTTCGCCGGAGCGCAGGTTGCTCTTGAGCAATGGCGCATTGACCCGCTTCAGGGCCGTGGCCCAGTTTCCGCGGACCAGAGCCATGTAACGCTTATCGACGCCATCCCCGCGCAATTGCTCATGCAAGTGACGCAACATGCTGCGTTTCTTGGCAATCATCAACAAGCCCGAGGTGTCGCGGTCCAGGCGGTGAACCAACTCCAATTCTTTGGCATCGGGGCGCATCTGACGAAAGGCTTCGATAACGCCGTAATTCAGACCGCTGCCGCCATGCACAGCGATGCCAGCAGGCTTATTCAGCACGATCAGCGCTTTGTCTTCATAGACAATCGCCGCTTCAAGGCGCTGCAGCAGGCCTTGTGCCAACGGGACCGGCTCATCACGCTCAGGCAAGCGCAAAGGCGGAACGCGAATGATATCGCCACCCTTGAGCTTGTATTCCGGCTTGATTCGGCCTTTATTCACCCGCACTTCACCCTTACGCAAAATGCGATAAATCAAGGTCTTAGGCACGCCCTTGAGGTAGGTGAAGAGGAAGTTATCAATGCGTTGACCGGCAAGTTCCGGCGCAACCTCAACCAGCTGGACGCCGGAGGTTGGGGGGGCAATATTCGTCATGCTGCAAATCATAACAATTTTTTATGGAATTGAAGCACTTAATGATTGCTGCTATAGTCGCGAACGTCGCCAAAAGCGGCCTGGACAGCGGACAAACGGCATAACACCGGCCCTGACCAACGCAATTCAAGAGGACGCAAGGCCGTCCGACGGGGCTTTCGCTGGATAACGGAAGGTCTGAAAACGTAACAAGCGCAGGTGACATGAGGCCTGAAACAGCCAGATCGCAGAGTTATCACTCGCCTTCTGAGCCTAGACCCACGGCCAGTTCACAAAGTGCAGTCGCTTTCAGACGCTCCGAGCGAATGTTTCGGAAACAACGCCTTAAGCCATGATGCGTAACCTTCCCTATCGAAGGTTGCGGTAAATGCCAACC
>NZ_JAMFRV010000763.1 GCF_026224925.1 Pseudomonas sp.
ACGCCGGTCAGGGCGAACCTTTCGAATCGCTGAACCCGGTGACTCAGGACGTGTTGTGGTCTGGACAAGCGGCCAGCGCGGAGCAAGTGGATGCCGCGATCAACGCTGCGCGACAGGCATTCCCCGCTTGGGCTAAACGCACGCTGGACGAACGCATCGTGGTGCTTGAAGCCTTTGCCGCCAGCTTGAAGACCCATGCCGACGAACTGTCACGCTGCATCGGCGAAGAGACCGGCAAACCGCTGTGGGAGTCGGCTACCGAAGTCACCAGCATGATCAACAAAGTCGCGATTTCGGTGCAGAGTTACCGTGAGCGGACCGGCGAGAAAAGCGGTCCGCTGGGTGACGCCACCGCTGTGTTGCGGCACAAACCGCACGGCGTGGTCGCAGTGTTTGGTCCGTATAACTTCCCTGGGCATTTACCGAACGGCCATATCGTGCCGGCGCTCCTGGCGGGCAACGCGGTGCTGTTCAAGCCCAGCGAACTGACCCCAAAAGTGGCTGAGCTGACGGTTAAGTGCTGGATCGAAGCCGGTTTGCCAGCGGGAGTATTGAGCCTGCTGCAAGGCGCCCGCGACACCGGCGTTGCACTGGCGGCTAATCCTGGCATCGATGGCTTGTTTTTTACCGGTTCCAGCCGTACCGGCAATTTGCTGCACCAGCAATTCTCCGGGCGTCCGGACAAGATCCTTGCGCTGGAGATGGGCGGCAACAATCCGCTGATCGTCGATCAAGTCGAAGACATTGATGCGGCGGTGTACACCGTGATTCAGTCGGCGTTTATCTCTGCCGGTCAACGTTGCACCTGCGCCCGACGCTTGTTAGTACCTGAAGGCGCTTGGGGCGACGCTTTGCTCGCGCGTCTGGTGGCGGTAACAGCGACCATTCAGGTCGGCGCATTCGATCAACAACCTGCGCCGTTCATGGGCTCGGTCATTTCTTTGGCCGCAGCCAACGCACTGCTCGAAGCCCAAGGGTTGTTGCTGGCGAATGGTGCCTTGGCCCTGCTGGAAATGACCCAGCCCCAGGCGAATGCCGCACTGCTGACGCCGGGCATTATCGACGTCAGCGATGTGACTGACCGCGCCGACGAAGAGCTGTTCGGACCGCTGTTGCAGGTGATCCGCTATGCTGATTTTGACGCCGCTATCGCGGAAGCGAATAACACTGAATTTGGCTTGGCCGCTGGATTATTGTCGGACTCCGAAGCACGCTATAAACAGTTTTGGCTAGAGAGCAGGGCGGGTATCGTCAACTGGAACAAGCAACTGACCGGCGCGGCCAGCAGCGCGCCGTTCGGGGGGGTGGGGGCGTCGGGTAACCATCGCGCCAGTGCCTATTACGCGGCGGATTATTGCGCGTACCCAGTGGCATCACTGGAAGCGCCGCGGATCAGTTTGCCGGGTACGCTGTCGCCAGGTATTACGCTGTCCTGACCGCGGCATTTCTGTAGGACCGAATTCATTCGGGAAGAGGGCTACGCGGACTGTCTGACTAGACCGCGCTGTTGCCTTCCGAATAAATTCGGTCCCACCGAGATTTAGGCGGTTAATAAGTAGCCGCCATAAAAACAAATTTACCGACCGAGCCTTGCCGATGAAATCTTACGAAGTTAACTTTGACGGTTTAGTGGGTCCGACCCATAACTACGGCGGTTTGTCCTACGGCAACGTCGCGTCTCAGAGCAATTCCCAGCAGTCCTCCAACCCTAGGGAAGCTGCTTTGCAGGGCCTGGCGAAGATGAAAGCCCTGATGGAAATGGGTTTCGTCCAAGGCGTTCTGGCGCCGCAAGAACGTCCGGACCTGGCTGGCTTACGTGCCTTGGGGTTCAGCGGTACTGACGCCCAAGTCATCGAAAAAGCCGCCAAGGACGCCATGCCGTTATTGGTCGCCAGTTGCTCGGCATCGAGCATGTGGGTGGCAAATGCCGCCACAGTAAGCCCGAGCGCTGATACGGCTGATGGCCGCGTGCATTTCACCGCCGCCAACCTTAATTGCAAATACCACCGCAGTATCGAACACCCGACTACCAGCCGAGTATTGGGAGCGATGTTCGCCAATCAGCAGCACTTCGCCCACCACGCGGCGTTACCCGCAGTGGCCCAGTTCGGGGATGAAGGCGCGGCTAACCACACGCGCTTCTGCCACGATTACGGCCAGCCCGGTGTCGAGTTTTTCGTGTTCGGGCGCAGTGCGTTCGACACCCGTTACCCTGCGCCGCAAAAGTATCCTGCGCGACAAACCCTCGAAGCGTCACAAGCAGTCGCACGCTTGCACGGTTTGAGCGAAGAGGGCGTGGTCTACGCCCAGCAAAATCCGGCGATCATTGATCAGGGCGTGTTTCATAACGACGTGATTGCAGTGGGCAACGGCGAAGTGCTGTTCTATCACGAAGACGCCTTTCTCAATACTGAGCACCTGCTGGCTGAATTACACGACAAGCTGGGCCGTCGCGGCGGTCGTTTTAAGGCTATCTGTGTGCCGCGTGCAGAAGTGACGGTTGAAGACGCCGTACGTTCTTACCTGTTCAATAGCCAGTTGTTATCGCGTGCCGACGGATCGATGCTGCTCATTGTTCCGGAAGAATGCCGCACCAACGAGCGGGTTTGGCAGTATTTGCAGCGTCTGCTGGCTGATGAAGGCCCAGTGGCTGAGGTCAACGTTTTCGACCTTAAACAAAGCATGCAGAACGGCGGTGGACCTGCTTGCCTTCGTTTGCGGGTCGCGCTAAACGAAACTGAACTGGCGGCGGTCAATCAAGGCGTTATCATGACCGCGCCGTTATACGGCACCCTGACCCAATGGGTTGAAAAACACTACCGGGATCGCATGAGCGAAAGCGACCTTGCCGATCCGGCCCTGCTAATCGAATGCCGTACGGCACTGGATGAACTGTCGCAAATCCTTAAACTGGGCGCGGTTTATCCTTTTCAGATCAATTGAAATCCTTCTATAGAGCACCCGAATCATGAGCGACACCTTGCAGTTAATCCTTGAAGACACCGATGGCACCCAGTTGGAAACCACCTGCACCCGCGTTGCTGTTATGTGGCAGGGCAAGGAGTTGTGGATTCAGCACGATGGCCGTGGCCAATTGTTGATCGGCGTCGACGTAGAAGAAGGTGATGCTGAATATGCCAACCTGTTGCTGCGCCCATTGGCCACCAACCTGGTAAGCCTGCAACTGGAAATGGAACCGGCAGATGCAGGCGACGATGAAGAACATGTTCACGGTCCTGACTGCGATCACGACTGAACACGATCTTTTTAACTCGCTCTTCTTAAGCGCTTATTAAGGTGCATCACTATGCTCGCTCTCGGCAAACTGCTTGAACTCACCCTGGCGGGTCGTGAGCCAGCGGAAAAGACTCAGCTAACGACCGACGGCGTGCGTATGCGCTGGTTGAGCGAAGGGGCGCTTGAGGTCCGGCCGGCCGAAGGGCAGGACAACGGCACGGATTTACTGCTTTCTGCCGGTATTCACGGCAACGAAACAGCCCCCATTGAACTCTTGGATCAACTGCTTCGGAACATCGCGCGCGGCGATTTAAAGCCGCGGGCACGAATTCTGTTTTTGTTCGGTAACCCCGAGGCCATGCGTCGTGGCGAGCGTTATATCGAGCAGGATGTAAATCGACTGTTCAACGGCCGGCACGAACAATCGAGTGGTTTTGAAGCGTTACGCGCTTGTGAGTTGGAGCGTCTGGCCGACAGTTTTTTCAGCCTGCCGGATCGCTACCGTGTGCACTACGACCTGCACACCGCCATACGTGGTTCGAAGATCGAGCAATTCGCGCTGTATCCCTGGAAAGAAGGTCGCCAGCATTCGCGCCGTGAACTGGCACGTTTACAGGCAGCAGGTATGAAGGCTGTGTTGCTGCAGAACAAATCCTCAATCGTGTTCAGTTCCTACACCTACGACAAGCTTGGCGCCGAATCCTTTACCTTGGAGTTGGGCAAGGCGCGGCCGTTCGGGCACAACCAGCAGGTTAATCTGACGCTGCTGGAAAGATGCCTCACCGAGATGATAGAAGGTACGGAACCAGCGCTTGAAAATTCGTCGTTACAGGGTTTGCAATTGTTCAGCGTGGCTCGGGAAATCATCAAACACAGCGATGCGTTCCAACTGAACTTGCCAGCCGACGTGGAGAACTTTTCAGAGTTGGAGCAGGGCTTTGTATTAGCCAGTGATTTGGCCGACAGCCGCTGGATCGTCGAAGAGCAGGGCGCGCGGATTATCTTTCCGAACCCCAAGGTCAAAAACGGCTTGCGTGCAGGGATTCTGATTGTGCCAACCACGGCAGATCAGTTGGCCTAGAAGCCAAAACACAGACTCTGTGGGAGCGAACTTGTTCGCGAAGGTCTTAGCAGCGCCGGGGTAATTCAGGCTGACTGCATCAACTTCTTCGTGAACAAGTTCCCTCCCACAGGGGTCGTGCAAAAACTGTTGAACCTAAACCGCAACCCGCTGTGGGGTCTCGTGACGGCGCAGGCTGCGAATTTTACTCAGGGTGTCTGCACAGGTCTTGGCCGCTTCTGCGCCTTTGAGCACGAAGTGATCAAAGAAGAACTTCTGATGCTCATCGCCGGCGTGGAAGTTGTGCGGCGTCAGGACCACTGAGAACACTGGAATTTCAGTTTCCAATTGCACTTGCATCAGCGCGCTGATCACCGACTGAGCAACGAATTCATGGCGATACAAACCGCCATCGACCACCAGGCCAGCCGCGACTATGCCTGCGTAACGACCGCTTTTAGCCAGCAGTTTGGTGTGAAGAGGAATTTCAAAGGCGCCGCCGACTTCGAAGAAATCGATATCAGTTTCGGCATAGCCATGGTTGGCCATTTCCGCGACAAAACCTTTACGGCTCTGATCGACGATATCTTTGTGCCAGCAGGCCTGGATGAACGCAACGCGCTCGTTGGGATGGCTTTTGCTTTTGCTATCGATTGCTGTGGCTTGCATCAGTTCTGACTCCTGTTTAATGAAAAAAACAGGGCGTTTGGATCGAATGGGATACCAGGGTACGTCCAGATCAAACATGAACCAAAATCAGCTCATGGCAGTGCTCACGGTACGATCCTGTGGTATCAATCCCGTTCTCTCTTCATCCGGACTATGACCGTCGGCCCCGGAATCAAACCGGGTCTGCTGACCTTGTCAGTGCATCAGCCAAAGCTTTCGCACCACAAGCGCTCGCGGGCTAAACGCATTGCGCGTCATTACCGCCGGTGGGGAATCGCACCCCGCCCTGAGAACGTCGCCGACAGCATTTTCTGTCGGCGGAGAGTTTTTATCACAGATTTATCGGTTTTGCATGGACAGTTTCTTCTATCGACCCCAGCATTTCCTTATATAGAACCTATCGGTTCATTGAGCCTGGGGCTTGAATTAGTGGGTTGATAACCTCAGTAATCACCTATGACAGATCCTTCCTTGGACTTAACATCAACGCATCAACCCTTTCAGGAGTTTCACCGTGACGGTTATTGATCTGCGCAGCGACACTGTGACCCAGCCCACCGCCGGCATGCGAGAGGCGATGTCCAACGCGCCGTTGGGAGACGATGTGTATGGCGAAGATCCGACCGTTAACCGTCTTGAATCCTACCTCGCCGAACGATTGGGTTTTGCCGCCGGGCTGTTTGTACCCAGTGGCACCATGAGCAATTTGCTGGGTTTGATGGCGCACTGTGGGCGCGGCGAGGAATACATCGTCGGCCAGCAGGCCCACACTTATAAGTACGAGGGCGGCGGCGCAGCGGTGCTGGGTTCGATCCAGCCGCAGCCACTGGACGTGCAGGAAGATGGTTCGCTAGACCTGAGTCAGGTGCTGGCCGCGATCAAACCTGACGACTTTCACTTCGCCCGCACTCGCTTGCTGGCACTGGAAAACACTATGCAGGGCAAGGTGCTGCCGCTGACGTACTTGGCGGCGGCACGCAAACTGTGTGATGAACAAGGCTTGGCCCTGCACCTGGACGGCGCGCGGTTGTTCAACGCATCGGTGAAGCTGGGCGTCGACGCCAAGGACATCACTCAATACTTTGATTCTGTCTCGGTGTGCCTGTCTAAAGGTCTCGGTGCGCCTATCGGCTCCGTACTGCTCGGCACCGCAGAATTGATCGGCAAGGCGCGGCGTTTACGTAAAATGGTCGGCGGCGGCATGCGTCAGGCCGGTGGATTGGCGGCGGCCTGTTTGTATGCGCTGGAACATCACGTCGAGCGCTTGGCGCACGACCATGCCAACGCCAGTGCTTTGGCTGAAGGCTTGCGTGGCCTCGGTTATGCGGTTGAAAACGTGCAGACCAACATGGTGTACGTGCAGGTTGATGAGCGCGCAGAAGCGTTGAAAAGCTTCTGCGCTGAACGCGGGATAAAACTTAGCGCCGCGCCGCGTCTGCGAATGGTGACGCACCTTGACGTATCGCCTGCTCAAATCGAACAGGTAATCGCCACATTTGCTGACTTCGCCCGCCGCTAAACGCGCCGACAGTCCAATTGCGGGCTAGCAATGTACAAACACACTGTACCGGGCGCCTAACGCCTATATAATGCGGCCCTTTGCAAGTCGCACCCTCTTTTGGACGTTTTGCACTTGCCTTTGGCAGCAGTCTCCGTGGAAGAACCTATGAAAAGCGCAGAAATCCGTGAAGCCTTCCTTCGCTTCTTCGAAGAGAAAGGTCACACCCGTGTAGCTTCCAGCTCGTTGATTCCGGGCAACGACCCCACCCTGCTGTTCACCAACGCAGGCATGAACCAGTTCAAGGACTGCTTCCTGGGCCAGGAAAAACGCGCGTACACCCGCGCCGTCAGCAGCCAAAAATGCGTACGGGCCGGTGGCAAGCACAACGACCTGGAGAACGTCGGTTACACCGCACGTCACCACACCTTTTTCGAAATGCTGGGTAACTTCAGCTTCGGTGATTATTTCAAGCGTGATGCCATCACCTTCGCCTGGACCTTTCTGACGTCGGTATTGGCCCTGCCAAAAGACAAACTGTGGGTCACGGTTTACGCCAGTGATGACGAAGCCTATGACATCTGGACCAAAGAAATCGGCGTGCCTGCCGAACGCATGGTCCGTATCGGTGACAACAAAGGCGCGCCATACGCATCCGATAACTTCTGGACCATGGGCGATACCGGCCCTTGCGGTCCATGCACCGAGATTTTCTACGATCACGGCGCTGATATCTGGGGCGGCCCACCGGGTTCGCCAGAAGAAGACGGCGACCGTTATATCGAGATCTGGAACAACGTGTTCATGCAGTTCAACCGCACTGCTGACGGCGTGTTGCACCCGCTGCCAGCGCCGTCGGTGGACACTGGCATGGGTCTGGAACGGATCAGCGCCGTCCTGCAGCACGTGCACTCCAACTACGAGATCGACCTGTTTCAAAGCTTGCTCGCGGCATCGGCCAAGGCCATCGGTTGCACTAACGATGCGCAGCCTTCGCTGAAAGTCGTGGCTGACCACATTCGCTCGTGCGGCTTCCTGATTGCCGACGGTGTGCTGCCGTCCAACGAAGGTCGTGGCTATGTGCTGCGCCGGATCATTCGTCGCGCCTGCCGCCACGGCAACAAGCTCGGCGCCAGCGGCAGCTTTTTCTACCAAATCGTCGCCGCGCTGGTTGCGGAGATGGGCAGCGCATTCCCTGAGCTGACCCAGAGTCAGGCGCACATCGAGCGCGTACTGAAAGCTGAAGAAGAGCAATTTGCCAAAACCCTGGAGCAGGGTCTGAAGATCCTCGAACAGGATCTGGCTGAACTGAAAGGCACCGTGGTGCCTGGCGACGTGGTGTTCAAGCTGTACGACACCTACGGTTTCCCGATGGACTTGACCGGTGACATCGCCCGGGAACGCAACCTGACCCTGGACGAGGTCGGCTTTGAGCGCGAAATGGACGCCCAGCGCGTGCGCGCTCGTTCCGCCAGTTCGTTCGGTATGGATTACAACAGCCTGGTCAAGGTTGATGTCGCCACCGAGTTTCTCGGTTATAGCGCGACCCGTGGCACCGCGAAAGTGGTTGCCTTATATAAGGACGGTCAAGCGGTCGAGCAGTTGAGCGAAGGCGAAGAGGGCGTTGTGATCCTCGATCAGACCCCGTTCTACGCAGAGTCCGGCGGCCAGATTGGCGACTGCGGTTACCTTGAAGCAGCCGGTGTGCGTTTTGATGTGCGCGACACTACTAAAACCGGCGGTGCGTTCCTGCACCACGGCATCTTGGCGAGCGGCAGCCTTAAAGCGGGCGCCGAACTGCGCACCGAAGTCGATGCTGAGGTTCGTCACGCTACGTCCTTGAACCACTCTGCAACCCACTTGCTACACGCCGCATTGCGTCAAGTGCTGGGCGAGCATGTGCAGCAGAAGGGTTCGTTGGTCGACAGTCAGCGCCTGCGTTTCGACTTCAGCCATTTCGAAGCAATCAAGCCTGAGCAGTTGAAGGCTCTGGAAGACATCGTCAACCGTGAAGTGCGCAAGAACTCCCCGGTAGAAACCGTTGAAACCGATATTGAGACCGCCAAGAAGAAAGGCGCCATGGCGCTGTTCGGCGAGAAGTACGGCGACAACGTGCGCGTGCTGAGCATGGGCGGCGACTTCTCGGTTGAGCTGTGCGGTGGTATTCACGCTAACCGTACTGGCGATATCGCGTTGCTTAAGATCACCAGCGAAGGTGGTGTTGCAGCAGGCGTACGACGTATCGAGGCGTTGACCGGTGCTGCTGCGCTGGCTTACCTCAACGCTGCCGAAGATCAACTCAAGGAAGCCGCGACGCTGGTTAAAGGCAGTCGCGACAACCTGCTGGACAAGCTCTTGGCAGTATTGGAGCGCAACCGTCTTTTGGAAAAACAGCTGGATCAATTGCAAGCCAAGGCGGCAAGTGCTGCGGGTGACGATCTGTCGTCTGCTGCGCTGGACGTCAAAGGGGTCAAAGTCCTCGCCGTACGCCTTGACGGTCAGGACGGTAAAGCCTTGTTGGCACTGGTTGATCAGTTGAAGAACAAGCTCGGCCGCGCAGTGATCCTGCTCGGCAGTGTTCATGAAGATAAGGTCGTACTGGTTGCAGGCGTAACCAAGGACCTGACTGGCCAACTCAAAGCCGGTGATTTGATGAAGCAAGCGGCTGCCGCCGTGGGAGGTAAAGGCGGTGGTCGTCCTGATATGGCTCAGGGTGGCGGTGTGGACGCCGGGGCGCTTGACGCTGCGCTGGCGTTGGCCGTGCCTTTTGTCGAGCAAGGTATCTAATCGTCCTCCAGGGCCTGCCATCGATGGCAGGCCCTGGCGTTTGGGACGAATGTTTATTGGGCGCCCTTCATGGGCAGAGGCGGCTTTGAGATGGCTTTGATCGTACAGAAATTTGGCGGCACGTCGGTTGGCTCTGTCGAGCGAATCGAGCAAGTGGCCGACAAAGTTAAGAAGTTCCACGATGCAGGCACTGAGCTTGTTGTGGTGTTGTCGGCCATGAGCGGTGAAACAAATCGCTTGATCGGCTTGGCGAAACAAATCAGCGATCAACCGGTTCCGCGTGAGCTGGACGTGATCGTGTCCACGGGCGAGCAAGTGACCATCGCTTTGCTAGCCATGGCGCTGATCAAGCGCGGCGTGCCAGCGGTGTCCTACACCGGTAATCAGGTACGTATCCTGACGGACAGCGCGCACAACAAGGCGCGTATTCTGCAGATCGATGATCAGAAGATTCGCGCCGACCTGAAGGCGGGTAGGGTAGTGGTTGTCGCCGGCTTCCAAGGCGTCGATGAGCACGGCAACGTACAGCGCCACGTATTCGGCGC
>NZ_JAMFRV010000764.1 GCF_026224925.1 Pseudomonas sp.
ATGTCCTTGAACACGTCCATGCGGATCAGACCTTCAACACCTTCGTGAGTGATGGCCACGCCCATGCGCTGAGCACGGGCAAGACCGTCGGAGGCCGGGTCGATGCCGACCATGACCGCCATTTCCAAGTGTTTTGCGTTACGCAGAATCTTGATCATCAGGTCGGTGCCGATGTTGCCGGAACCGACGATGGCGACTTTAAGTTTCTTATCCACTGCTTATGACTCCATGTAGATATCAAGAACCGTAACGGTGATGCCATCCGGGGGGGGATCTCGGCAAAATGCGGGCGCAACCCCCCCGGACCAAGAGTGAAGAGCGGTCCATGTATCATTCGAAAGAAGGGCCGCCAGGCAGGCGGCCTTGCGGGTTATCCCCTAGGTACTACCGATCCGGCCGGTCAGCGACCTGCCAAATCCCCTGGCACGTTTAGGTTTCCACTGGCGGCCAGTACGATCTTGTCTGGACGGACCGCGACAACATCGACCCCATGCTTGTCGAGCCAGCCAATTAGCTCGCCATCGATATCGATCAAGTCGCTATCAGCCTGGGCGTGTTGATCGACCGAGCGCAAGGCGACAAAGCGGGCCCCTAGCTCTTCCCATGCGGCCCTCTGCGCAGAACTAAGTTTGCTGGCGGGGTCGACGTTGGCGCCAAGCAATACGATGCCTTCGCCGATAAAATCGTCGAGCAGGCCGAGTTGGCCCCTGCAATTGGCTGCACGCGGCTGCGGCAGCAGCTTGCCGACCACGTCCTTGCTACCCTCGCCCTTCTGCAGCCAGCCCTGCTGATAGTGCGGCGGACGCAGCAAAGCC
This sequence comes from Pseudomonas sp., assembly GCF_026224925.1. Classification (GTDB taxonomy): domain Bacteria; phylum Pseudomonadota; class Gammaproteobacteria; order Pseudomonadales; family Pseudomonadaceae; genus Aquipseudomonas. The sequence continues at coordinate 816 of NZ_JAMFRV010000764.1, forward strand.
GGCAGCTCGCCAGAGGCGCGTTCCGCTTCCAGCATCGCGACTATCTGTTCGTCGGGCAGTTCGCGCTTGATGATCATGCCCAAGCCGACCGAAGTCTGCGTATACCGATCCACGTCCGGCGCGCGCTCAATCTCGTAGGTGTCGAGGATGGACTCTGGCAGGCGTCCTCCTAGCACTTCGGCCAGTTTCAAGCAGATGTTCTGAGTATCGCGGATGCAGGACTGCATACCCGACCCGGCCCATGGTGGCATCAGGTGCGCAGCGTCGCCGCAGAGAAAAGCGCGCCCTTCACGCCAGCGCTCGGCAAAGCGCACATGGTGGTTATAGAAGGCCTGCTGGTGGATGCTTACTTCGTTTTCGGTCACGCCAAGCGAGTTGAGCAAACGCCACAACTGTTCGTGGGTTTGGAAATCTGCGTCCGTCTCATCGGGATTGAGCGGAAACTCCCAGCGATGGTTGCCCATCGACAATGCGATATCGACCACAGGGCGTTTCTTGTCCGACCAGAACGTAAGCATGTGTCGGTTCGGCCACCAACGTTTGACTCGGCAGTCAATCACCACCCAGCGTACCGGCAAGGTGTCGCCGATCAATTTGATGCCCAACTGTTCGCGGGTCTGACTAGCGCCACCATCACAGGCCAACACATAACGCGCGCGGACGGTCTCGACCTCGTCAGTTTCCAGATTCTTTATTCTGACCGTTACGCCGTCATCGTCCTGGTCGAGCGTGACTGTCTCCCACCCGTACTTTACGCTCACGCTCTTATAGCGCTCGGCACCTTCGCGCAGAACCCTTTCCATCTCCGGCTGGTAGATGGCATAGGAGGTGGCATGGCCAAGCTCGCCCGGCGGAAAAGGCGTCGAGGTCAACTCGCGCCCTTCGTAGTCCAACCAGCGTAGCGAGTGCGTCACATCCATGATGGCTTTCATCTTTTCGGCCAAGCCCATGTCTTGGAAGATGCGCATGGTCCAGTCGTTCACCGTGACCGCACGAGCCCTGGAATAGATGTCCTTACTACGCTCGATGGCAATAGTTTTCACCCCGAGTTTGCCAAGGACGTTGGCAGCGGCAACGCCGCCTGGGCCATAGCCGATAATGGCGACGTCTGCATCGAATCTCGTTTGGCTACTCATGGGGCAAGAAATCCTTCGACAATACGGTTGAATTCATCGGCGTGTTCCCACTGCACCCAGTGGCCGCACTGTGGCATCACCAAAAAGCGGGCCCGCGGGATTTGTTTCATCAAGGTAAAGCCTGCGTCCAGCGGCATCACCCGGTCTTCTCGCCCCCAGAGGATCAGAGTTTCATGTGGCAACCGGGTCAGTCGCGCATCGCGCCAAAGCTCCTCGGGCATGCCGCCTGGTCCCGGACGCATCGGTGGCTGAGCAACGATGCGTGGATCCATCGCCGCCTCGAAGCGCTGTTCCAACAAGTCGTCGGTAAGCGCTCCTGGATCGAAGACCATTTGGTTGGTGAAACTCCTGAGCCGTTCTAGGGAAGGACCGGGACCATCATAAAAGCCGACCAGAGTCTTGATTCCTTCAGTCGGGAATACCGAACTTACCGGTGAGCCACCCCCAGGCCCCATCAGTACCATGCGGTTGATGCGCTCCGGTGTCTCCAAGGCGATCTTCAGGGCGATCATGCCGCCCATCGAGTTGCCGACGAAATCGGCCTTGTCGATGCCGAGTGTGTCGAGCAGGCCGACTATCATTCCAGCCCACCAGCCCGGAATTGGCGCGTCCACTGGCTTCATGTCCGACTTACCGAAACCCGGCAAGTCAGGGCAAATAACGCGATGAGTCCTTGCGAAGTGGGCGATGTTGCGACTGTAGTTCGACCAGCCGGTGGCCCCAGGACCGGAGCCTTGCAACATCACAAGCACCGGCCCCTGGCCTTCGTCGTGGTAATGGATATTGACGCCACTGATTGTGGCGAATCTGCCCTCAGCCATGTGCGCGATCCTCAGGGTTGATCTTCAGTTCGTGACCCCAAATGCTCATCGAATCGTGACGCTCGACGGTCCAGGTTGCATCGTCGATCTCACGGGCGCCCCAGCCATATTCGAATTCCCACTTCGATGGCGTGAGCATGTAAAACGAGGTCATGTGGTCGTTGGTATGGCGGCCGATGTCCCACGCCACCGGAACACCAGCCTTCTTGACACGATCCAGTGCTAGGCCGACGTCGTCCAAGCAGTGGGTCTGTACCATGAGGTGGACGATCCTCTTAGGGCTGGGCACCGACGCAAACGCAAGGCTGTGGTGACGCGTATTGCAGTGCATAAAGGTCACCTTTGCATGCAGGCCCGGCGCTGGTATGAACTCGATGTAGTCGCTGAGCTTGAAGCCGAGCTTGGTCCAGAACGTCTGATATTCGACGTCGTCCTTCACCGCGATGACGATGTGGCCGAGACCTTGATCGCCAGTGACGAAGCCCTGCACACCAACCGGCGATATGAACGGCTTCTGGAACAACTGGGTCGCGCCATAGAACACTTCGATCTTCACTCCGGCCGGATCCACAAATGTGGCTAATTCGACCACGCCGCGGGCCACTGCCAGCATTGCATCTTTCGTGTACTCGACATTGAGCGCATCGAGTGCGGCCAGCACGTCGGCAAAAGTCGCCGGCGAGGTGGTTTCGAACCCGATGACCTTGAGATCGTCCAGGGGTCCCTCCTCAACGCGCAGACGCCAAGCGCGCTCATCAATGCGCAACTCCAGCGCACCGTTTTTTTCGTTGACCTCGGCGCCGAGAATGTTGCGGGCGTACTCGGCCCAGGCCTTAAGGTCGCGGGCCTCGACGACGACGTAACCCAATGCGGATATGGACATGTGTTCTCCGTACTTGAATGTCGATTGGTACTTGCGGTGGGTTTACAAAGGGCTGACCGCTTTGATTGCGAACCCAGCCCCATCCGGGCGATTGCGAAATTCGGGGTATACCTGACAGCCAAAAGCCAGGCGCGGGCCTTACTGCCGGAAAGCGTCCGTCCAATTCGGCGTCGCACCACTGTCGACAGATATAAACATCAAGCCCAAGGATCCAGCTGTTGCTAAAACCTCAACCCAAGACGTAGTGACGATCAGTTCCTGGCGCGACCAGCGTTCTCAAAGCTCACTTCGCCCATTACGAAAGGGCTGAAAGTTGAGGTCATCGGAATTGATTTATTCGGTTCGCTGCTGCGAAGGAGGGTTCCTGCTGGCGCAGTTTTGGGATTGAAATGGCTCATGGAATAAACCTCTATTGTTTTTATTGGTTTTGCTTGAACCCTAAGCAGCTGATTTTCTCAGGCATCCAAAGGGTGAGCCGAGGACCATCACACATTTGGCTCTGCATGTATGTATCGCTCGTTACATAATTTAAGTGGAAACACTCGATTTAATCAAGCCCCCAAGGGGGTTTTTATCGTGCCGCGCCAGATGAGCAGGCACCTCTCCCTAGCACATAGGCCCTCTCGCAACGTCTAGGACGGCACTTTTAGGCAACCGCCTCAAGCAACGCGCATGAGGCTTTCGAAGTCGAGAACCGCTAGGAAGCTGATCTACCTGACGCCCACTGGAGTTCCTAGAACGCTCAGCTAGGCGGTTTCGAGTCAGAAAGCTGCCGCCAAGCCTCGGTTCAGCAGGCCATCCGATGACTCGCAGATAGACACAAGGCCAAAAGCTAGGCTCCGCAGCCGCTAATTCCGTTCGCAACGAGCGTTGAAGAGGAACTCAAGAAAACAGTAGATGCAGAGATAGCTGTACTCTCCCTGCTAGCCTCAGGTGGCCCCTGATCCCTAACCCTGACTATCGCGAGGCCGGCTAGAAGCTACGTCGCTAAAGGCTTCCACTTCTCAAGAAGTTTTTCCGCCAAAGCTTGCATTGCGAGGAGTTGTTGGCGGCAACATCTGACCACATCCATCGCCCCGGGCTCTAGTTGCGATGCAACGAAAACACCATCTCCGAAAGCCATCCACACCTGCGCTAGCTCCTCAGCTAGGTCAGGTGGCAACATCTGACCACCGGGTCGGATTACGTGGCGTATCTGCTCGGTCAATATCGCCCGGCTGTGCTGACGAATACGGGCAATCACCTTGGTCACTTCAGGATCAGAGCTACGCCGCTCCAGACCAATCAGAAAAACCAAACGCATAAACGGTGGTGGATTCTCGAGGAATTCGGCATCGCTACGCGCTTGGCTCTCTATCGAATCCGTCTCGCCTGGCATCTTGCTCTTGCTTTTGCGGTTCAGATTGTTATCGATCACCTGCAAGGCACTGTGTTCGAGGGCGGCAAGCAGCAACTTTTCCTTATTGCCGAAATGCCAGTAAATAGATGTCGTTGGATAGCCACTACGCTCACGGATCATCGACATACTGGTTCCGGCATAACCGTACTCAGCCATCAGACTCATTGCCACGTCTAGAATCTTTTCGGGATTAGCTTCGGCCCGTTGACGACTGGCTGAACGCGGCTTTACGGACTTGCTCTTTTTATTGTCCGACGCGTTCTCGGCATTGCTCATTGGCTGTCCCCTTGAATCTGATGATCGTATTAGCTAGCCGTGCACAATACCTCTCATTGGCCTCCTCGGTGCGAGTAACCTGATCTTCTACGTTGTTTAGGCATTGAGGGTGATGTGTTGGCAAGCACTTACTTCGTCTAGGTTGTGTCCGATTGAAGTACACCTCAATCAGGCGTCAGGACGATTAATCGCCCCGTCAGAGTAGGGTTTATTTCTGCATTTTCTGACGCTACGGCGTCCACCTCTACGACCTCAACCTGACAGACTAAGCGCTTAGTGTATAAAAATTTCCGTTTTCTATATTCGCCCCAGACTGGAGGGGACTACTACGATTCCGGTCGATGGCGCCAACGCAGCTTTGGCACATGGGTTTGGCTGGGTGATGCTGTATGGCGGTGTTGCTGCATGGGTGCTCGTGGCGGCGAACTGCTTGGTCTTTCGTTCGAGCAAAGCCGTTCATTTTCAGCAGTGACTGTAGTCCGAAGGACTGCTATTGGCCGACAACTGCCTGATTCTAGGCATTTGGTATCCGTTCCGCACCCTTGGCCAAATATTTGCGTTGCCTTAGTCAAAGCCACACCGAAGTTTGCTGCCTTCACCCTCGTTCCGCATCATCCAACCGCACATTTTAGTTCATCGAGAGTCTAGCGCCGACGCTTAAGCGACATCTGAAATCATCTGCAGCTAGCCCCGAAAACTGCCGCTCGTCCCGCACCCAATAGTGTGGCCATTTCGAATGGGCTGGATGGTCTATGCTGACCACATTGTCCATCCCCGTATGGAGAGTTCCGATATGTTACTTCCTTATCTTGAAATATGGCGTAGCCAACTAGAGGGTAGCAACTCTCCGCTTGGCGAGGCGGAAACCAGAGGGACCTTTGATAAGCAGCTTCTTCTGGAACTCAACGACCTGTCGAATCTCCTTGAACATATTCGATTAGCTACAGACTTGTCGGATGTTCAACACGATCTGCAGGTTCTGATTAAAGGGAAGCCGGTCGGCATGGGACCCACTAATAAAAAATGTAAAAGCTGCGGTCGGAATATACCCTAGGGGTAAATCATGGTCGTACGAAGAAAGGCCAGTGGCGATGGCTGCACAAACGGCTTCGCCAGAGAACGGGTTCTACTACATAGAAGATCAAGTGGAGAACGATGACAGTGATTTCGATTGGTTCCCAAAAGATCAGGCTGCGGACCCGCCCACA
>NZ_JAMFRV010000765.1 GCF_026224925.1 Pseudomonas sp.
GAGGTTGATGCAAGCGCAAGAGAGCACTTGCTGCTACCCATCGCTGCGCAGGCTTGGCGACAGTTGAAAACTTCCGCCAGCAGGCAAGGGGTGGACATTTACATTGTTTCGGCCTTCAGAAGTGTTGAACGGCAGGCGGCAATAATCAAAAGAAAACTCGACTCGGGTTTGAGTATTGAACAAATTCTCACCGTCTCGGCTCCTCCGTTCTTCAGCGAACACCACACCGGGTGTGCAGTCGATATAGGTACACCCGGGAGCGCTGCCTTAGAGCGCGAATTTGAAGATACGTTGGCTTTTGAGTGGCTGGCAGAAAACGCGGAATCATTCGGCTTCCAGATGTCTTATCCGATCAACAATGCCACCGGCTACGCGTATGAGCCTTGGCATTGGAGATTTAGATCTGGCTAAAGTCAGCTTAATGTAGGCGGCGGCCCAACAAACCTTGTTCGGTTAAACGGGCGTCCATTTATGCGACAGTGGTTCAGCAATTCCACTCGCATAGATAGTCCGTCATGAGTCGAAATGGCCCTGCATGCTCCGCGAAACAGAATGTCCTGACGTGCTGCCACGGAGTGCCGTTTCTGCCGTGCAGGAGGTAGCTAGGTCGATGACTTAGCCGCTCGTAATAGGCACTCACGGCAGGCAAGTCCGGATGATCGAGCGGTGTTTCAAACCACCGATTTACCGAAAGGCCAATGGGTATGTCAGCCAAAGAAAACTGGTCGCCGCTGACGTAAGCCCCTGTTGACTCGAACTGTCGATTGAGGATCTCCATATGCCCCGACCATTGACCGCAAGCGGCGGCCAATGATTGGCCGTCTTGATGCTCAGGTGACTGCCTGACCAACGACATGAAGGCATAGGTCCACGATTTGTTGAGGTCAGACGCTTGCCAATCTGTCCATTGGTCCACCCGTGCCCTTGCTCTCGGTTGAACAGGATAGAGGTGAACTCCGTTGTAACGGGACGCGAGGTACCGAATGATCGAATTTGACTCCCACAGCACGAAGTCGTCGTCCTGAATCACCGGTACCATTGCGTTGGGATTCAGCGAAATGAATTCAGGTGTGTGCGTCGACTTAAAGCCAGAACCCCAATCTTCCCGCTCGAAGGGTATTTCGATCTCGGCGCATGCCCATAGTACCTTCCGTACATTGATCGACGATGCTCTACCTAATATGCGCAGCATTCCATGTCCTTATAGGTCGGGGTTATTTATCTGAATGAGTCTTGCGTTTTTTGCCATTCCAGCGGGGAAGTAAAAAACAGTCGTCTTGACAGTAGTCCATGAAAGTAAAAAGAACAGCGTTACACCCTATAGCTACTGTCGAAGAGTTATGCGCCTGCAAGCATCAAATCCAGATTCTGTACTGCCGCGCCAGCCGCTCCCTTGCCTAGATTGTCAAACACCGCAGCCAACAAAACCTGACCATCATTCTCAAACACCATCAACCGCATATCATCAGTCCCGTTAAGCATCTGCGGATCAAGGTAAGCCAACGCTTGCGCCTTCTGCATCGACATGACCTGTACATGATCGGTATCGGCGTAGTGCTGCTCCAGGCAAGTATGCAACTGCCTCGCATCAATGCCCGGGGCCAATAAGCGAAGTTGCACAGGTATGGTCAATACGATCCCCTGCCGAAAAGCCCCATAGGCCGGCACAAATACAGGCCGCTCCGCCAGGCCACTCTGCTGTTGGATTTCCGGAACATGTTTGTGCGTCAGTCCCAGCCCATAAATCTGAAATGCAGGCGCCCTTGATGCGTTTTCCCCCTCGTGCTCTTCGACTGCGATGCGTCCTCTTCCGGAGTAGCCTGACACGGCATGAATGCTGGTCGGATAATCCCTGGGCAGCAATCCTGACTCCAGCAATGGGCGCAGCAGGCCTACCGCACCCGTGGGATAACAACCGGGGTTGCTGACTCGCCGCGCTGTAGCGATGCGTTGTGCCTGCTGCGGACTCATTTGCGCGAAACCGTAGGTCCAGTCTTTATGGGTACGATGGGCTGAACTTGCATCGATCACCCGAACAGCAGGATTTTCGATGCTCGCCACCGCATCGCGTGCGGCGTCGTCAGGCAAACAGAGGAGCGCGATGTCGCAGGCATTGATAGCGTCGGCGCGACGTTGAGGGTCCTTACGGTGTTCAGGTGCGAGCGTGATAAGCCGTAGATCAGGCCGGTCGCGCAGGCGCTGGTGGATTTGCAACCCCGTGGTGCCTTGGTCGCCGTCGATAAATATGAGGGGAGTCGTCATGGGAAAGCTCTCGTAAGCAAGAATCAACAGCTCCAATTTTCAGCACGGTAGTAGAATAATGAAAGTTGAATTTAAGAACGATTTAATTCAGTTTTTCTGAATCAGGAGCAGTTAATGCGCGAAATCAGCCTGGATCGCCTGCGCACGTTGGTAGCCATTGCCGACTTGGGTTCGTTTGCCGAGGCGGCCCGTTTGCTGAACTTGGCGCCGCCCACGGTCAGCTTGCATATCGCCGATCTGGAGTCGCGCGTTGGGGGTTTGCTGTTGTCGCGCACGCGCGGGCGAGTTCAGCCTTCGGCGATTGGCGAAACGCTGGTGACGCGTGCGCGACGCCTATTGGCAGATGCGGAGCAGGCGCTGGAGGAAGTGCAGCGTCAAGTTCAGGGCCTGGCAGGGCGCGTGCGATTGGGAGCCTCCACGGGGGCCATTGCGCAGTTGATGCCACAGGCCTTGGAGACGTTGGGCCAGCACCATCCCACTATCGACGTGCAGGTCGTGGTGCTCACGTCACAGGAGACGTTGAAGAAGCTTGCCGACGGCGCGTTGGACATCGGTCTGGTCGCGCTGCCGCAGATCGCTGTAAAGGGGTTGCGGATTGAACCGTGGCGTCGGGACCCTGTCATGGCTTTCTTGCCGGCCCGCTGGGATTGCCCAGACCTCGTTACCCCCGGCTGGCTGGCGGCTCAGCCATTGATTCTGAATGACGGCACTACTCGACTTTCTCGCTTGACGTCAGAGTGGTTCGCCAGCGACGGACAGCATCCCACTCCGCGTATTCAGCTCAATTTCAACGACGCGATCAAAAGCCTGGTGGCGGCCGGTTACGGTGCGACGCTGTTGCCGCATGAAGCCTCCACACCTTTGCCCGATTCCAGGATCGTCATGCGGCCGTTGCAGCCTTTATTGTGGCGTCAGCTGGGTATTGCCCATCGTGGTGGGGACGTCGAGCGGCCGACACAGCATGTGCTGGATGTATTGTGGGGGTTGAGCGCGGACTAAGTGCATCTTGTCGGGGTCAAAGGCGCCCGATAGCTGCCTATCGCCGACGCTCTCTTCACGTCGAGACGTATATGCTCTAACGACCACGCGGATCGAGGTGCTCAAGATGGATTGTCAGGTTCGGCTTGCAACAACCGAGGATGCAGACGCAATAAGCTGCATCGTCATTGCCGCCTTGCGCGGGTCCAATGCGCAGGACTACTCGCCTGATGTGATCGCGCAAGTCGAGCAGAGCTTTTCCCCGATGAAGGTCCAGTTGCTGCTGACGCAGCGCGCAGTTTATGTGGCATTGGTCGCTCAATGTATCGTCGCCACAGCAAGCCTTGATGGGGACGTTGTAAGGAGCGTGTTCGTGCTACCAAAGCATCAAGGGACCGGAGTTGGCAGGCAACTCATGGCTGTCATCCAATCAATCGCGGTCGACGCGGGACTTGATGTCCTACACGTGCCTTCATCCATAACTGCAGAGGGCTTCTACGCAGCGTTGGGCTTTCGGGCGATACGGGATCAATTCCACGGTGCGGAACGCACGATCATCATGCAAAAGCGGTTGTAATGCATGTTGACCGGAATGGAAGAGGGTCGCTATGTACTCGTAGAGGACATTCTATTCGCCGCAATCGACCGGGAGTATGGCGGGATCGATGTACTGGTTAACAATGCAGCGGCACTTGCGCCGCAGCCTCGACTACCTGACTGTTGCGGCCGAATCCATTCCCACTGTATCTGCTTTTGCCTAATTACTATGGGTTAGCATTACCTTCCCTCAAGGAAGTATTACTCTATGCCGGACGCTACTAACCTCTACCTATTCATTGTTGCCGCGTTGCTGTTGCTTATTGTGCCGGGCCCTAACATGGCTTTCGTCACCAGCCATGCACTTGCCCACGGCTGGCGCGCCAGCCTCGCCGCAGCACTAGGAATAACCATGGCCGATATGCTGATGACCGTCATGGTTAGCGCGGGTCTCGGTGCGCTGGTGATGAGTTGGGCGCCAGCGTTTGACTTGCTGAGGTGGGCCGGGGCTTGTTATCTGATGTGGCTGGCCTGGCAGGCATTGAAGACACCTCCTGGGGATACTGATACTCAACCTACACAGGCTTCGTTGCGGAAGATATTTGTCCGAGCCACGCTCAACAGCCTGCTAAACCCCAAAGCACTTTTGTTCTTCATGGTATTCCTGCCGCAGTTCGTCACCATAGGTGCCGGCAGCGTCACCTTGCAATTGATGTTCCTGGGTTTGTTGCTTTCGCTGATTGCATTGGCCTTCCATTCCTTGCTCGGGCTTTGCGCCGGACGGCTGCATGGGCGCCTCCGCACAGGCATGATCTCTAAACGCCTTGGTGCTTATGGCTTCGCTGCGGTGATGACAGTTCTGGCGGCACGTTTGCTGATGATCAACCGACCGGTTTAAAGGGGCGTATGCCAGAGCACAAAGCGAGGTCTGACGCCTGGAGTCATTTGGCTCAGAGCCCGCTTCTCGCTGTGTAACGTACAGATGCGTTTACCTGGGCAGAGACTCAATGGGTTGTCAGTAATGGCGTCACGAGTTTATCCAGTAAAGGCAGATCGATTTTCGGGTCTCCGACGCTGCCATCCTTGCGCACCACACCTTGCCTGTCGATGACGTAGGTCATCGGCATACGCCAGACTCGGCCAAAGCTCTGGAAATCTGCATCGCGCTGGAACGCTGCGGGATAGCTGTAATGGGCCATGACCTTATGCACCATCTGATCATCCTCTGGCTCATCCATGCTGATCGCAATAATCTTTAGCCCTTCGCCCTTGTGCTGCTGATAGTAGGTTTCCATGGCCGGCATTTCCTCACGACACGGCTCACACCACGACGCCCAGAAATTCACGATCACCACCTGACCAGCCTGTGTCTGCAAATCAAACGTTTCTCCATTTAGCGTTTTTGCTGTCAGGTTCGGGGCGTGCTCGCCCACATCAATCGCCCATGTGGGCAGACAAACAAGGCTGCAACAGAGCGCGAGCAGTGGCAGTAGTTTTTTTGAGGACATCAGGTTACCCCTCGGTTTCATTGGCTCAGCACAGCAGGCTCAGCCGGTTTCCGATACTCAAAATATGATGTTGGGCGTCGGTGACGTGTCACCGACGCCCAACATCATTAGTCCGCTATTACCTGCGAACTAGAACGAGTAGCGAGCCCCCATGGTTGCGGTATAGCGCGGAGCAAGCTGCACGCCGTTGACGTTTTGATATACGGGCACCTGCACGAAACTGTACAGCGAGACCTTTTTACCAAGCGGTACCGTCACGCCAGGGCTGAGGTAGGCCAGCGTTCCGCCGGTACTGATGGTGTCGGCCTCGGCGCCTTCATCGCGCTCAACGTGTCGCACGTTCAACTGGATTTGCGGCATGAAGTAGGCGTTGCTCATGTAACGCAGGCCCACATTCAGATTGATGCCGTCGCCGGGGCGATAGTGATCGCTTGAGTCCAGCGCCCTCTGCACCATTGCCTGGCTGAAGTAATCCCAGTTCTTGTTGAGCGTATCCATGTAGTAGACACCCAAGATGCCATCGGTGGTGCCGGAGCCGGGTTGCAGACCGCGATCGATAGCCACAGGGCCTGGGGCGGTGGGATCGGTCGACGCAGCGGTGTCGTCATGAGCACCCGTCGGCAGCTTCACGCCGAACAGAACGCCAAAATTATGTTGCGGTGTGAACCCCTGGTAACGGCCAATGATCTTGACGTCCCCTACGCTAGAGGTCTTGGAGCCATACTGGCCGCCCCCATCACCCGGGGTGACGCCGTCCGATGCGGTTCCCAGCGTGCTGTGGCTGCGAAAGATATAAGGCACTTGCAGATCCACGCCCCAGCTCGGATTGAAGCTGTAATCCAGACCCAGTGTCAGATAATCATTGCGCGTGTATTTTTCCACTTCCTGCGCATTGCCGTTGTTGGAGACTTGGCTCGCGGCGCTTGGGGAAATGCTACTGGTACCGCTACGTAACTGGTTTTGATTCAGGTAGTCGTAACGCAGATCCAGCTTCAGCCCTGACGAGTTGCTGATGCCTAGGTTGTCCCAGTCGGAGCTGAGCGTGCAGCCGCAACTGGCGCAAGCCTGTGCGAGGTGCGGGAATAAAGCGGTGACGGACAATACAGCGAACGGCAATACGGTACGCCGGGTATGGCGGACTAATGGCATGACCATGGAGGTGGCATTCCTTGATTAAGTTGCAACGCATAAAGGCAAACACCCCGCAACGGTTGGGGATGTTTGTCATCGCAAAAGAAATCAAGAAAAAGCAGGTGGGCCGCGCGGCTCTGAGATCAGCCAGACTGCACTGACGTACGGTTTATAGGCCGTTTGCGCAAGGACTACGTCTGTGTGGCCGGATAGCTGCCATTGAACGATGCTGGGCGGTAAACCGATGTCTACCGCATGCACGACGCACAACAGGCAATGGCATTCGTGATCTTGATCCGGCGCGGGCTTGCGGCTGTCTGGGGCCTGGGCGTGTCCCATCATGCCGGCCATGTCGCAGTGTTCGCCCATCTCCATCGGCTGCCCATGTGCGGCCGGCAGCAACAGCATCATGCTCGGCAGCAACGCTGCAAGCATGGCCAGGCAAATGGCAAGCTGACGCAATGAGTGGGAAACCCTGGACATGGATACGAAGGTTACGTCGTTAATTGTTATTAGGCCAAAATGGCAAAATCGAAATACGGGTATTGCCTTGGGAATGCTTCAATCCAGGTGCCGGTCGGGGCCAAGGGTGACAAACAATGGCAACAAGCACAACGCATCAACAAGGCATGCGACGTTCCGCCGCAATCTGCGATACAAGCACTGATGTTCTTGCTTCACCAAGACCATCGGTACGGGCAGGCAGAGTCTGTATCTAAAGATGATGACGATAACTTAAATCGCCGAGACACGCCGTTGCCAGCAGCTTGAATATTCAGAGTTTCCCTTGAGTACACTTGCCAAACGAGCACTTGAGATTTACGCAGAGGCAGTATGGTGGCTCCAACCAGGCGTGGACAATTCGAGCGTATTGGCGAGTCGAGAGATGACTCAGAGTCAGGTACACGGCTCCGGAACAGAAAGTCTTCAATACGAAGCACTGCTTGATGGACTCACTTCTCGGTTGAGGTTAGTTGTGCTCGAGTTGCTGCAGATAGGCCTTGGGTGAACACCCGGTTTTTTGTTTGAAGCAGCGGTAAAAAGTGGACAGCGAGTTGAAGCCTGAGGCGCTGGCAATCTCATCAATTCGCGATGCATGGCCTTGCGCATTCAAACGTTCAAGGGCTTCATCCAGGCGCAACTGATTGAGGAAGGTGTAAAAGGTTTGCCCGCGGACCTGGTTGAGAAAGAACGAGATCTGGTTACGTGTGTAACCGGTCGATGCTGCGACATGAGACAGATCCAGCCGTGGATCGAGATAAGGCTTTGACTGCTCGAAGTACTGCTGCAAATCATTGGAAAGCGCGCCTACCTGACGGGCCGACAATCCCAAACGGCTGACGGCATCGGCTTTGTAGGCCGCGCGCGTTACCCTTGGTGCATGGCTGACCAGCACCGCGTGTTCGTTGACTTTAACAATCAGACCGTCCTTAACCGACAGAGCTTCAACAGTACGGAATGAAACCAGGCCGTCGCTGCCATTGAGCGTCACCCGGTACTGCAAAAACGCGGTGTCGCCATCGATGCGCAGGCGGTCAGTGTAAGTCTGAAGCTCTTCTGACCCCACCGGCATGCTTGCCCGGAGATAGTCGCGCAATTGCGAGTATTCGATGGTCCGGTTCTGGAAAAAATCGTTGTACTCGATAGCCGGGTGATAGAGCGCCATCACGCCGTCCAGGTCGTGCCGCTTCCATGCCTCGTGATAGCGCACGGCAATTTCATGGGTCTGTGTGCTCGACGGCTCCGCCTGGAAGACGGGGGTGGTGTGTAGATCAGGTACTTCCACGACGGGCTCCATGGTGCAGATCAGGGCAAAGCCCAGAGTATTCCAGAAGCCGTGCTTTTCCGCCCGTGTCCGCTGCGATGTTTGCCAGCCCGTTGTGCCTGTGAAAGCGCCCGTTATTGCTTTAGCGTCGGCGCATGAACTTTTACGGAGCATGAGTGCATGAAACTTTACATCGCGAGCCAGTCCCTGGCTGACGCTCGGCCTTATCCTGTCTGGCAGGAAACGCGAGCGGATGCGACCGCCGCACCGAGGCTCACGGGTGAAGTAACCTGTGATATCGCGATTGTGGGTGGCGGATTTGTTGGGTTATGGACGGCGCTGATGGCACGCCAGCGCTGGCCTGACGCAACCATTGTTGTGCTTGAAGCCGGGCGATGCGGGGGCGAGGCCAGCGGTCGTAATGGCGGATTCTGCGCGCCAAGTATTTCCCACGGTGTCTCCAATGCGCTGAAACGTTGGCCCAAGGAAGCAGAGCGACTGGTGCGACTGGGCAGGGAAAACCTGTTGGCATTCAAGGAGGATCTTCAGCGCTACGGTATGGACGTGGCGTTTGAACTCTCCGGTAAGTTGAACGTGGCGAGCAAACCCTGGCAGGTGGAAGGGCTAAGGTCGATGCAGCGTAACTACGAGCGCTTTGGTATCGCCTGCGAATATCTGGAGGGTGAGGCGCTTAAGTCACACCTCGATTCACCGGCCTATATCGCCGGATTATTCGAGCCCAATTATGCGTTGTTGAACCCGGTCAAGATGGTCTCGGAACTGCGACGTGTATGCCTTGCGCAAGGTGTGCAGCTGTTCGAACATTCGCCGGTAGCCGCCCTGCATCAAGACGGCAGTCATCAGGTACTGGACGCCGGACTGGGCACTGTCAAAGCCGCGAAAGTCGCACTTGGCACTAACATCGCGCCGCCGTTGCTGGGGGAGCTGAAGTCCAAGGTCATTCCCATTTATGACTACGCATTGGCGACTCAGCCGCTCGACGATGCTCAACTGCGTGCCATCGGCTGGGTCGGGCGTTACGGGATAGCCGACAGCGGCAATCAGTTTCATTACCTGCGTAAAACCGAGGATAACCGCATCCTCTGGGGCGGTTACGACGCCATCTATCACTTCGGCGGCCGGCGCGATGAGGCGTTGACGCAACGCCCGGAAAGCTTCGCAACACTGGCCCGGCAATTTCAATCGACATTCCCGGCATTGGCAGACATCACGTTCAGCCATGCTTGGGGTGGCATCATCGATACCTCCGCGCGCACCACAATGTTCTGCGGAACATCATCCGACGGTCGCATTGCCTACGCCCAGGGCTTTACGGGGCAGGGCGTGTCCGCCAGCCGTTTCGCGGCACTCACTATGCTTGATTTGCTCGAGGGCAAATCGACCGAACGCACGAAACTGGCAATGACCTCGACGGCGCCTTTTCCGTTTCCACCAGAACCCTTGCGTTATGTGGGCGTGTCGCTGGCGCAGCGTTCATTGGCCCGCGAAGACCTTACCGGGCACCGCGACTGGTTGCTCAAAGGATTTGATGTGCTGGGTATCGGCTTTGATTCTTGAACTGGAGTGAGCGTGACCATGAGTAAGCCTGAGCACATTATCGATTTTGCCAACCCTGATTTGCCCGTTGTTGAGCTGGAAACCAGCGATCCATTGTTGGTCGATATCCCTTATCGCAGCCGCAGTTGGCGGCATTTTGTGGACCCCGGGAAAAAAGCCACTGGGGGAATATGGGAGGCGCCGGAGCATCTTGAGCGATGTGAGTGTGGCTACGACGAGCTCTGTCATCTGCTCGAAGGTCACGTTCGGTTGACCGACAGCAATGGCGTCAGCCAGGAGTTCAGGGCAGGCGCAACGTTTGTAGTTGCCGCTGGCTTCAAAGGCACCTGGGAAAACCTCACGCCCGTGCGCAAGGTGTTCATGATCCTCAGGGGCTGAGGTCTTAGCCCACGCGCGCAATCATTTCCAGCTCACGCATCAGCCAGTCTGAAAATGCTTTTGCCAGGTCATTCGCGCCGCGCGGCGGCATGATGATGAAGTACGGATGCGGAGCTGGAAACTCGATATCGAAAAGACGAATCAACGTCCCCTGTGCCAACTGTTCGCCCGCAAGAATGTGATCGCTGATGGTAATCCCAGTACCGGCAATGGCCGCATCGATGGTCAGTGCGGCGTTCGGCAAGTAGATGTTTTGTCTGCCCTGAAGGCTGGGAATTCCCGCCGCCAGGAAGTAGCGACTCCAGTCGTAACCTTCATCCTCATGCAATAACACCTGTCGTTCCAGATCACGCGGTTTGCGCAGTGGCTCGCTGCCGTTCAGAAGGCGTGGGCTGCAAACCGGAAAGTACATGATGTCGCCCAAGGCAGCGATACGCTGGCCTTCGACTTCGCTGTCGCCGAACGAGATCACCATGTCGGTGCTCTGGTTGGCTTTATCGATGGGCAATAGGTACAGCGAGACGTCCGGGTAGTCCTTGAGGAAACGATCGACGATCTTTGATATGCGCGCCAGCAGTGCCGCGGCGCAGGCGATTCGCAGGCTGCCTGAGGGGGTTGAGGTGGGCAGCGCGGTTTGAATATCACGCAGTTGCTCGAAGGCGCCGTTGACCAGCTGACTGAGTTTTCTTCCCGCCGACGTCAGGTGCACGCCCTTGCTGTGGCGCTCTACCAGTGCCACTTCCAGCTCTTCTTCAAGCTTCTTGATCTGATGGCTGATTGCGCTGTGGGTGACGTGTAATTCCAGCGCCGCGCCGCCCGTGCTGCCTTGTCTCACCAGTGCATCAAACGCACGTAAAGCGATCAGGGAGGGGAGTCGGCGAGTCGCTTTAAGGGCCATTTTCAAGGTCTTTTTGGTTAGTTAAATTCACATTAAAGCTAGAAAACAAATCATTTGATGTCAATCTGATTTGTCCTGAATATGGCGGCACGCGGTAACAACTTATCCGGTTCTGAGCGAGGGATTTTGAATGTCGGTTCAGCATGAGCACTTTGTTGATCTGCTACGACTGGGTAAGTCATACGGAGAAATCCGTGCTCTAAGCGACCTGACCCTGCACATAAAACGCGGTGAATTTCTGACCTTGCTCGGACCGTCCGGCTCAGGCAAAAGTACGACTTTGATGATGCTGGCAGGCTTTGAACAGCCGACCGAAGGCCGCATTGAGCGCAACGGCCAGGACATCACGCATTTGCCGGCTGATCAGCGTGACTTCGGTGTGGTGTTTCAGGGGTATGCATTATTCCCGCATATGACCGTGGAGCAGAACATTGCGTACCCACTGAAAGTTCGCAAAGTGCCTGCCGCGCAGATCACCGAAAAAGTAGGGCAGATGCTGGAGCGGGTCGGCCTGGAGGGTAAAGGTAACCGCGGTATCAAGCAGCTTTCCGGCGGACAGCAGCAGCGGGTAGCACTCGCCAGAGCGCTGGTGTTCGAGCCGTCATTGCTGCTTCTGGATGAGCCACTTTCTGCGCTTGATCGCCGTTTGCGCCAAGAGATGCAGGTCGAGTTGGCGCGCATGCACAAAGAGTTCGGCACGACCTTCGTGTTTGTCACCCACGACCAGGAAGAAGCATTGGCGCTCTCTGATCGGGTCGCGGTTTTCAATCATGGGCGCCTGGAGCAACTGGGCACGCCCCAAGAAGTCTACGAACGTCCCGCGAGCCGCTTCGTTGCCAATTTTCTCGGTGATATGAACCTGCTCGGCGTACAAGGCATCCGTCTCCAAGAGGGCGCGCTGATGTGCGATTACCAGGGCCATCCACTGGCGATTAATCAGAGCGTCGATCAGGCCGCAGTGGGCAACAGGGGCCAAAGCTGGCTGGCGATTCGTCCCGAACATGTCGATCTGCAGCCTTTCGCGCAGGCCGGTGGCGGTAACGGCGTCGTTGCCCGAATGGAAAAGCTGACCTATCTGGGTACACACGTCAGTCTCGATATGCGCCTGGATGATGCACAACCCATGGCGCTGCGTATTCCCGTCAGCCACCCGATGTTGAACAACCTGGAGCGTGGACAACCCTATTGGTGCACGTGGTCACGGCAGCATGGCCACCTGATTTCCAACTAAGAAAATACCTAATAAAAAATACCTAATAAAAACTGGTTCGATCACCTGCCCACAACCTTTTACATGGGATACCTAGGATGAAAGACAAACAGCGCTTTATCGACGACGCAGTGGAAATAGCCCAGGAACGACTCGAGGCTGGCACGCTCAGTCGTCGCAGTTTCAACCAGGTTCTTATGGTCGCGGCAGCGATGGCGGGACTGGGCCCGCTGCGAAGCGCATTCGCCGAGGGCGGATCGTTGGTGGTGGCAAACTGGGGCGGCGATGCGGTTCCGGCGTTTGAAAAGAGTTACCTGGATTTCACCGCAGCCAGCGGCCTCAAATTGAAGATCGATGGCAGTGGTCCCACCGAAGGTGCGGTCAAGACCCAAGTCAACAGCGGCGCCGTTCGCTGGGACGTGTGCGATGGTGAAATGTATTCCTCCTACCGGTTGGGTAAAGAGGGCGTGTTGGCGCCGATTGATTATTCGATTGTCGATAAGTCCCTGATTGGCTACGGCGACATTCATGAGTTTGGCCTGGCAAATTACACCTACAGCTATGTGATTGGTTACGACGCGAAGCGCTTCGGCAAGAACCCGCCGAAAAGCTGGGCGGATTTCTGGGACGTGAAAAAGTATCCGGGCAAACGCACGCTCTACAAATGGATGAGCGCCAACCTGGAGTGTGCATTGCTGGCTGACGGCGTCGCACCCGACAAGCTGTATCCATTGGACGTGGATCGCGCGCTGCGCAAAATCAAAGAGCTGATGCCGCATGTGGTCACTCACTGGTCAACGGGTGCCGAGTCGCAACAACTGATGCGTGACGGCGAAGCCACGATGGGCCAGATGTGGCACACGCGTGCAGAGCTGGTGAAACACGACACCGGTGGTGCGATTGACTGGACATTCGATAACGCAATCGTCGCGCCTTCGGTATGGATGGTGCCCAAGAACAACCCGGCCGGCAGTGCGAACGCCATGAAATTCATCGCCTATGCATTGCGCCCCGAAGTCCAGGCGAAGCTGATGGAGGTCTACAACATGGGGCCGGTGGACTCCAAGGTGAACGCGCTGTTGTCACCTGAGCTTCAGCGGATCAACCCCACTGCACCCGATAACTTGAGCAAGCAAGTCTCCATGAACAACCTTTGGTACGCCGATCACTACGGTGAAACTCTCGAACGTTACCTGGCGTTGATTGGTGGCTGATATGCGAATGGGTTCCCAAGGCACGTTGCGGATTTATGCGCTGTTGATCCTGCCGCTACCGGTGATCATCCTCGTCGGTTACTTGCTGCCGACGCTGGGTGTATTGGGCTGGAGCCTCACTCTGCCGCAACTCGGGGTCCAGCATTACGCGACCATCATCGACAGCGCGACGATTCATGCGGTCATCTGGCGGACGCTGCGAATCTGTCTGCTGACGACGCTGATCAGTGTCGCCATCGCTTATCTGATCGCCTATCGCTGGCGATTCGCTTCGGGGCGCGGGCGGCAGTTCATTGAGCTGTTCGTGCTGTTGCCATTCTGGCTGTCGATGTTGATTCGGGCGTTCGCCTGGCTGGTGTTGCTGCGCAACGATGGACTGATCAACCAGAGCCTGTTGACGCTGGGGATCGTCGATGAACCACTGGCGCTGGTGCGTAATGAAGTCGGCGCGCTGATCGGCATGGTTCATTTTATGGTGCCTTACGCCGTGCTGCCTTTGCTGTCATCCATGCGCCAGATCGATGACGGCTTGCTCAGGGCAGCGAGCAGTCTGGGGGCGGGCCGTTGGGCCACGCTTAAAGATGTGTTTTTACCATTGACCTTGCCGGGTGTCGCGGCGGCATCGGCCACGGTGTTTGTGTTCAGCCTGGGCTGTTTTGTGACGCCGGCACTGTTGGGTGGCGGTAAGGCGGCGATGTTGGCGGAGAGTATCTATATCCAGATGTTCCAGTTGTCCAACTGGGGGCTGGGTGCAGCGCTGAGCATTGTCCTGATGTTGATGGTCGCGGTTTGCGCGGTGGTGTTCGGCAAACTGGTTGGCTTTGGCCGTTTTACCGGGAGAGCCGCATGAGTACGGTGCCTACAATGCGTCAGCTGGCTGCACAAACGCCAGTCACGGCGCGATTCAAGCCGCGTATCGATATCGCGAAGGTGCTGTCGTTTACCGGGCTGCTGCTGGCGGCAGTGTTTTTACTGCTGCCGATCCTGGTGATCGTGCCTCTGTCTTTCGGTGACCAGCGCTACCTGGCATTTCCCGAGGGAGCGTGGTCATTTCGGCACTATCTGGAACTGCTCAACGGCGCATGGCTGAGTTCGATCCTGCAAAGCCTTGGGCTGGCCGTTTCGGTCGGGGTGGTCAGTACCGGGCTCTCGTTCATGTTCGCCACCGGTATCTGGCTGGAACCGCGCCATCGCATCGTGCTGACAGCAGTGGTGTTGCTGCCGATGATCGTGCCGCAGGTGGTTTCCGCCATGTCTATCTACTACTTGGGGGCCAAGGTTCAGCAACTCGACACACTTGTGGGGGTGGGCTTTGGTCATTTAATGATGGCGCTGCCGTATTCGTTGATCGCAATGCTGGTGGCTTACAGTCGACTCGATACCAGCCTGTACAAAGCCTCCCGCTCACTGGGTGCCGGGCTGTGGATGACCATCCGCCAAGTGCTGATGCCGAACGTGCGTGTCGGTATCGCGGGCAGCTTCTTCATGGCCTTCATCATGTCCTGGGAAGAGGTTGTGGTCACGCTGTTCACCAGTGGCCTCAACGTCATCACGTTACCCAAGCGGATATGGGATGGCCTGCGCTACAACCTTGATCCGGCCATCGCTGCCGTATCCACACTGATGATCTTCATCACCCTAATCGTTTTGTTGGTGCGCCTTTACCGGCACGACAAAAATGCTGACTCACCGGGTCGCTAGCCGGCCCGCAATTTTCCTGCATTTTACGTGTTACCCGTTCACCTTTTCCCTAAGGAGGGATACCTCATGATGACTGCATTTCCCCTGCGCACTTATCGTCAACGAATCGAAGCTGTAAAACGCCGGATGAGTGAGCGCGGCCTGGACGCTCTGGTGGTTAATTATCCGGATAACATCAACTACCTGACGGGTTTCGATAGCCTGGGATTCCTTTGGTATCAGGCGCTGATTATTTCGCCGAAGCTGGCCAATCCGATCTTCCTGACCCGCACCAGCGAAGAGCCTTGCACCTATGAATTGTCTTGCCTGGAAGAGGGGATTTTCTACGACATCGCCAAGCAGGACCCGCTGCGTATCGTTGCCGATTCGCTCGAAGGTCTGGGGCTGAGCCAGGGCCGTATCGGCCTGGAGATGCAGGCCTCGACCTTCAGCGCCTTGCAATACACCACACTGCTGCGGCACATGCCAAACGCGCACTTCGAGGACGCCTCGGTGGTGGTTGCCGAAGAACGTCTGATCAAAACGGCGGAAGAAATCGAATTCCAGCGCAGTGCCGCACGCATGGCGGATTACGGTATGCGCGCTGCGTTCGAAGCGCTGCGTCCCGGCATGTCCGAAGTTCAGATTTCCGGCGTAGTTTCCAAAGCCTTGGGCGAGGCCGGTAGCGAGTACTCGGCGATCAGCCCGATGTGCGCGACTGGGCGCCGGAGCACCATGACCCACGCAATGCCGCATCGCATCACCATCAGCCCCGGCGACGTGGTGATTCTCGAACATGCGGGTGTGTGTAACCGCTACCACGCGATCCTGATGCGCACGGCAGTCATCGGTAAACCGACTGCACGTGTGCGTGAGGTCTCGACGCTGCTGACGGAAGCGTTCAACGCCGCCATCGAAGTCGCGAAGCCGGGTACTCCGGTCGGTGAGGCGAACCGTGTGTGCAACAAAATCCTCGACCGCATCGATCTGTCTCGTACCCGTGTGCACCGAATCGGCTACAGCCTTGGGCTGGCATATCCACCGACCTGGCTCGAAGCAATGATGGTCGATGAAGCCGACGATCACGTGTTCCAGCCGAACATGTCGTTTTCGATCGAGCCGAATCTTTCCCTTTATTCCGAAGGCTTCGGCATCAAACTGGGCGACACCGTGCTGTGCGAAGCGGACGGCTCGCGCAGCCTGTCGGAGATTCCACCCGAGCTGATGATCATCGACTGAGGAACGCCTTATGTCTGCATTGATGGACGTTTTCTGGCATGACGATGTGCTGCGCCACGACACCGGTTACGGGGTGTTCGAGGCGCCGCCCAGTGACCTTCTGGAGACGCAAACCCAACACCCGGAAAGCAGCCCGCGGCTGATCAACATGCGGGCGATTTTGCGCAACGGCCCGGTGGCCGGGCATTTGAACTGGCACACTGGCCGACACGCAACACGCGATGAATTGTTGCGCTTCCACACCGATGATTACCTGTCGACGATCCAGGCGGCAGACCATCAAGGGCGGCGGTTCAGCAGTACAACCCTGATCAATGCCGGCGGGATGTCCGGGCTTCTTGCCGCCGCCGGCACCAGTATCGCCGCGCTGGAGCAAACGCTTCGCGAACGGCGTCCCGCCATGGCCCTGGTCCGGCCACCGGGGCATCATGCGGCGCCCGATATGACCGACGGTTACTGCTTTTTCAATAACGTCGCTGTGGCGGCGCGGGCAGCTCAGGCCGCTGGAATCGAACGTGTGGCCATCGTCGATTGGGATGTGCATCACGGCAACGGCACGCAGGAGGGTTTTTACCAAGACCCGACGGTGCTCACCGTGTCGCTGCACATGGATCATGGCGCCTGGGGCCCCAGCCATCTTCAGAGCGGTGGTGTTGATGAGCGGGGTGCAGGCGCAGGTGTTGGCAGCAACCTGAATATTCCATTGCCAATGGGTTCTGGAGACCTGACTTATGAACTGGCATTTGAGCGGTTTGTAGAGCCCGCACTGGCAGCGTTTGCGCCACAGCTACTGATTATCGCCAACGGTCTTGATGCTTCGCAGTTCGATCCGAATGGCCGGCAACTGTTGACCATGAACGGTTTCAATCGTCTCGCACAACGCGCGCGACGGTTCGCCGATGAACAGTGTGAAGGGCGATTGCTGATCGTTCAGGAGGGCGGTTACAACCCGGCCTACAGCGCATTTTGTTTGCATGCGGCGGCGCAAGGTTTTTTGGGGCAGGCATCGACATTGGCGGACCCATTGGCGTACATGCCATCGTTCGAAGCGCGAAGTCATGACGATATTTCGGCACTGGGCAGAGCGCTGCAAGAGGCTGGCTGGGAGCTTTCCTATGCGTGACTATCAACGGCTTTACATCGGCGGCGAATGGATCGCGCCGGTACAGCGTGGGGTTTTCGAGACCTTTGATCCGAGCGACGAATCGGTTCTGGCACAGGTCGCGGCCGCCACTGCGCAAGACATCGACCTGGCCGTCGCCGCCGCACGCAAGGCGTTCGACGACGGTGATTGGCCGCGCTGGACCGGGGTGCAACGGGCGCAAGTGCTACGGCGAATCGCTGACGGCATTCGTGCGCGTCAGGACCATCTGGCGGCCATCGAGGTGCGCGACAACGGCAAGCCGCTGCCGGAAGCGCTGTGGGACATCGCTGATACCGCCGGTTGTTTCGACTTCTATGCCGGGCTCGCCGAAGGCTCGGACCAACATAGCGAGCAATCTATCAGCGTGCCGGATGAGCGCTTCAGCTCTTCGGTCATCAAGGAGCCGGTCGGCGTCGTCGCCGCGATCATCCCGTGGAATTTTCCGATGTTGATGGCGTCCTGGAAAGTCGCTCCGGCGCTGGCAGCTGGCTGCACCGTAGTGCTCAAACCTTCGGAACTGACGCCGCTGACAGCTCTTGAACTGGCGGACATTGCTGATCAGGCAGGCTTGCCGGCAGGCGTGCTAAACGTCGTTAGCGGTTTGGGGCGCGAGGCTGGTGCGCCGCTGGCGGAACACCCGGACGTGGACAAGATCGCCTTCACCGGCAGCGTGCCGACCGGGCGCAAGATCATGCAAGCGGCAGCGGCCGGGATCAAAAACATCAGCTTGGAGCTGGGCGGTAAATCGTCCTTCGTCATCTTCGCCGACAGTGACCTCGACGCTGCGGTGGAATGGATTCTGTTCGGGATATTCTGGAATCAGGGCCAGGTCTGTTCGGCCACTTCGCGAGTATTGGTGGAGCGCGCATTATACCCGGCGTTGCTGGACCGTTTGATCGAAGCCACTGAGCAGATTCAGATCGGGCAGGGTTTCGAGGATGGCGTGAAACTTGGGCCATTGGTCAGCCAGGGGCAACTGGACAAAGTCCTCGCGACCATTGCGTCCGGTCAGCAAGAGGGCGCGCGACTGGTCTCGGGCGGCACTCGTCCGGCTCATCTGCTGAAGGGCTATTACCTGAGTCCGGCGATTTTCGCGGATGTGCCGGAACAGAGTTCGGTGTGGCGCGAGGAGATCTTCGGCCCAGTGGTGTGCCTGCGCGCATTCGACACCGAAGCCGAGGCGATCCGCCAGGCCAATGACTCGCCGTTCGGTTTGGCAGCGGCGGTCATGTCCCGAGATATCCCACGCTGCGAACGGGTCGCTCGACGTTTCCGCGCCGGGATCGTCTGGATCAACTGCTCGCAACCGACTTTCGTTGAAGCACCTTGGGGCGGTTACAAGCAGAGTGGCATCGGGCGCGAACTGGGGGAGTGGGGCTACAACAACTACCTGGAGACCAAACAGATCACCCAATACAACGGCGAACCTTGGGGGTGGTATTTGAACTAAGGCTCATTTTTTCGTAGCCCGGAGCAACAGCACGGCGATAAAAGCTTTACGGTTGATCAGTTGCCAGCGATGCGTTTCAACTTTGGCGGCGCTTACATAACGGCGGGACTTGGCATCATTTCAGTGCCTCTGGCGGTAGAAAATCTGCACCTTCAGTCTGGAAAGCTGGTGGAGGTGCTATCTAACCGGACTCTAGGCAGCATGCCGGTCAGTCCTGTTTTCACACAGCCTGGACCCATTGCAGCCATTCGCGACAGTCTGTAATCGACCAGATCGTTCGCACTGCCGCTAGCCCTGAAAACTGCCGTTCGTCCCGCATCCGATAGTGTGGCCATTTCGAACGGGCTGGATGGTCTATGCTGACCAAATTATCCATCTCCGCATGGGGTGTTCCGATATGTTACTTCCTCATCTTGAAATATGGCGTAGCCAACTAGAGGGTAGTAACTCTCCACTTGGCGAGGCGGAAACCAGAGGGACTTTTGATAAGCAGCTTCTTCTGGAACTCAACGATCTATCGAATTTCCTTGAAAATATTCGATTTGCTACAGACTTGTCGGATGTTCAACACGATCTCCAAGTTCTGATTAAAGGGAAGCCGGTCGGCATGGGCCCACTAATAAAAAATGTCAAAGCTGCGGTCGGAATATACCCTAGGGATAAATCATGGTCGCACGAAGAAAGGCCAGTGGCGATGGCGGAGCGATGGTTGCACAAACTGCTTCGCCAGAGAACGGGTTCTACTATATAGAAGATCAAATGGAGGACGATGACAGTGATTTCGATTGGTTCCCAAAAGATCAGGCTGCGGACCCGCCCACAGGGCAGTACCTATTTTCTGAAGACGCGCGCGTAACCTATTCTTGGTGCGTTGATTACATCAATGATGAGGAAACGTATCGCGCCAGCATTGGTCGACTTCGAAATATCGTTTTTGGCGGGCTTGTTTGCGAGCCTATCGCGAGGGACGCTCGAAAGCGTTTAGAGCAACTTAATAGCGACTTGGTAGGGTGGGCAAACGATCAGCTTCGCCCTCATCTTATTAAATCGATCAAGCTACGCCTGATAGTAATGTTATTGTTTTTTGTGATCGGTCTGCTCTGCTTAATGATGGCAACAGCTTCGTTGTTTGTGCTGGGCAACTGGCTGCTCTTTATCGCAACTGCCTCAGGAGCAACCGCGGCATTATTGTGGCATCGAATGCACATAAATGAGCTTGCCGCGTATCCGACGGCAATGATCAAAGCCACGCATCATGAAATTGATTTTATGATAGCCATAGTCTTGGTGCTGGGTGCTGCTTTCATCATTCAGAACAAATGGATCACTCTGCAATTAGGAGGTACTTCGCTGGAAGTAACGGCGAGCACGCCTGGAGCGCTGACTATTGGTTTTGTTCTCGGATTGCTGAGTGACAGAATGATGCAGCTTATCTCTCCCATGCTGGACCGCGTAAGCAGGGCTTTCACGGGAACTTCGACAGCAGTGATAGCGCGGTCAAAAAAGACCAGATCAAAGAACCCGTGATGTCGTCGGCTACTGTTGCCCTTGTTGACTAAATTGGCTGCCACAAAACCTGTGGCCCTGTCGCTTATTGTCGGATGTGTGTCCCACTCCTCGCACACCTCCATCCTTACATTGCCCTCATCAATCAAACACCGAGCACC
>NZ_JAMFRV010000766.1 GCF_026224925.1 Pseudomonas sp.
ATGCGTCGTGGCGCTGGATTGAGGCGCCATTTCGCCAGCGCCGCTGGCTGGCGGGGCAGCGCTCGATGTTGTGTGGCGCAGCGGTGGCGATGCTAGTGCTGGTTGTCGTCGGGCAGTGGGTGCGAGGCAGCGATGGCGTGCCTTCGCGGCTATCGCCGCAAGCGTTTCGCTATGCCAAGGCGGCGACTTGGAATGCCGGGCAGCTAGACTGCTTGTATGACCGGCATCTGCTCAGCGCCGAGTCCTTGTGCCACTTTGGCCCGGCGCAACCGTACCGGGTAATGGTGTGGGGCGACAGCCATGCGGCGGCATTAGCCCCGGCACTTCGCGAGGAAGCCCGGCGCAGCAGCGTCTCCTTGGCGCTGGCCGGGCACTCGTCGTGCCCGCCGGTCGAGGGCGCACACCGGGAGTTGGTGTGCGATGAATTCAATGCAGAAGCCTTGCGGCTGGTAGCACAGGCGCAGATTCACGATGTGATTCTGGCGGCGCATTGGAGCCTCTACACCGAGGGCGATGAAAGCGGAAACACCGGGCTGATGATTCGCGCTCCGGGTGCCCAAGGGGTCGATGTGCAGTATGCCAAGCAGCACCTAGTGGAGGGCCTGCGGGCGCGCATCCAGACGTTGCGCCAAGCCGGCAAGCGGGTCTGGCTGGTGAAGGAGGGGCCGGAACAACGGGTCGATATTGCGCAACGGCTGGCGCGGATGAGCATGCTGGGCGAGGCCACCGCCGGATTCGGGCGACCGAAAAGTGAGCGAGACAGCCGCCAAGCTTACATTGATCAACTGTTTGCCGAACTCAGTCGAGACGACGATCAGGTGCGGGTGCTAGACCCGACGTCGCTGTTCTGCAGCGATGGACAGACCTGTGTCGCCGAGTCTGGCGGGGAGGCGTTGTACCGCGACACCAATCACCTCTCCGATCAAGGTGCGCTGAAGGTCGCGCCATTATTCGACCCGGTGATGACGGCATTGGCGCCCTGAGTTCGCAGCGACTGGAACTTGCCATCGTTGCGAGGTCTGTTTCGTCACATCCGTTCTCTCGTAAAACCGGGGCTTGATGCATCAGAAGTGAAAAGTGGGGTTTTTGAACCTGGAATCGCCAAGTCAGCTCGACCTGAAAATTCATCTAGGGCTGGCGGGTGGCCTATCTGACGAGCGAGGCTTTCACCGTCCGATCATGCAGTTTGTTCGCGTGGGGGTAGTTGATTCTTGGAAACAGTCACTGAAACTGTCAACAGTCGTGATTGGATGTCCGAAGACTACGCTGGAGACCTTGAAAATATGGAGCGGGTGGCGGGAATCGAACCCGCGTGATCAGCTTGGGAAGCTGGAGTAATACCATTATACGACACCCGCTTTTCGCGGCTGACTTTGTACCAGAAGTCGCATCTGAACAGAAGCGCTAATTTCTAGAAGGGGGCTTTTTCAGCAAATCCATATCGTCTGACCCACAGTATTCGCGAGCAAATTCGCTCCCAGCGGGCCGCGGAAATTTCACCCACTCAACGCTAAATCATTCCGTGCAGGAATCACCAACTACAAAATTCTGGCAATCCCTACAGGGACTGACGCTTTCGTCTCACAGTGCAAACGCATGGTGGTGCTGTACTTCGTTGTACCGCGAGCGTTTGGTGGCGGGTTCTGGCTTGAGGAAGCTCAGCAACGCCTTTTGCGAATCGCTGCAGGCTGCTTTGTGCTCCATGTCCAGGAAGTGCCCGGTACTTTTCAGGGTGCTGAACTGGCAATTGGCAACGTGTTTGCCGAACAGTTTGGCATCCTCTGCAGCGGTGTATTCGTCCCACTCTCCATTGAGAAACAGCACCGGCACGTCGATGTTTTGCGCGGCGTTCAGGTAGCAAAGCTGGTCAATGCACAGCACTTGGCTGATGTGGAAATGCATCTGCACGTACTCATGAATATCCAGCGTGCTGACGTGTTTGTAATTGAAGCGCTTGAACAACGACGGCAGGTGTTTGCCGATAGTGTCGTTCACCAGATGGCCAAGCTCATAACGGTCAAACGCGCCGAGGTGCCGGACGCCTCGTTCGAGGTAGTCGCGCATATGCACGTTGACCACCGGCGAAAATGAGCTGATGACGGCTTTTTCGATCCGCCGTGGCCGTTGCGCGAGTGCAATCAAGGCCGCTGCGCCACCCCATGAAAACGACAAAATATGCTCGGCGGCGAAGTGGTCAATCAGCTCTAGCAGAATCTGGCCTTCCAGCTCTTTCGTCAGCGGTTGGCTATGCAGATTGTGGGCTTTGGACTTACCCGCGTAGGGCTGGTCGTAGAGCACCACGTTGAATTTCGGGTACAGGTTGCGAGCGGTTTGGGCAAATGACGCAGTCGTGGCCATCGAGCCGTTGACCAAAATGATGGTCTTTTCCGCGGCATCTGCGCGATAGAACTCCGTGTAAACCCGGAACTGGCCTTGTATATCAAGCACAGCGATTTCTGGCCTCATATCGATTTTCTCCTGGCGCAAAACAGGTATCCGCGCAACAAGGTTGCACGATCTTCATGACAGGTAGGCATACGCCTGGAAAGGGGGCCCATGTCGATCCGACTGCGTAAGGTCGACGGGTATTTTTATTTTGAGGGGCTGTCTGTAGTGCTGGAACCGGGGCTCTGGTCGCTACAAAAGTTTCTTAGAATGTGTTTGTGACTGATCAGTCACATGCGGACTGACGATTGGATTCAAGCAGGCTCAACGCTATCCCGCAAGTGCCGTTCGTAAATTGTTCGACAACTTCTGCTGAGCGGTCGACCCTTGGATTAGATCGCCAGTATTTGCGCAGCGTCCAACGGACGGTAGGCCCCCGGCGCGAGATCGGGATCAAGGTGTAGCGGGCCCATGGACTCGCGGTGCAGGCGCAGCACTTTGTTGTCGAAGTGACCGAACATGCGCTTGATTTGATGGTAGCGGCCTTCGACGATGCTCAAGCGTGCACTTCTTGGACCCAGCACCGTTAATTGCGCTGGCTGAGTGGTCAGTTTCTCAAACGCAAAATAGAAACCCTCGGCGAATTTCTCTACGTAGTCCGGGGTGATCACTTGCTCGGTTTCTACGTAATAAATTTTCGCGATTTTGGTCTGTGGTTGCGTCAGGCGTCGGGACCACACGCCATCGTTTGTGATCAACATCAGACCCGTGGTGTTGAAGTCGAGCCTGCCCGCAAGGTGCAATTCATGCTTGTCAGGCTCATCAAGCAGGTCGAGCACGGTTGGATGCTGCGGGTCGACCGTCGCGCTGACGCACCCGACCGGTTTGTTCAGCATGAAATAGCGCGCAGGCTTGCCGATTTGCAACACGTCATCGTCGCATTCCACGCGGCTGAACTCGCGGACCTCATGCAGGGGATCGCTGACGGTTTGGCCGTCAACTTTAATTCGCTTGCCCACCAGCGCAAAGCGCACGTCTTTGCGGCTGAAGCGCGGCAGGTTGCTGAGGAAACGATCAAGGCGCATAACGGGCTAGTGGCTGTTTTTTGCGGCAGGGTAGGTCTCTACCTGTGCGCAGCGCGGGCAAAGGCATGCCTGGTTGCGCACGTCAGGCGGCAGCGCGTCGAGTAAGGCCGGATCAATCTCTACCGAAAAGCACCAACAAGGCTGCGCAGCGGTGCGCGGGTCTGCCAGGGTGCAGCTGTTACTGAGGCCGCACGCCGGGCAAATTGAGCTGTCGAGACTGTCGCGTTCATTCAGCATGAGAGAGCGCCGCTTCTGTGCACACCTGATTTCGACCCGCCTGCTTGGCGCGATACAGCGCTCGGTCGGCGCGCGCGATCAGGCTGTGCAGGGTGTCGTTGGACAGCCATTCGGTCAGGCCAAGGCTGACGGTGACCTGCAATGGCGTGCCCGAAAAACTGTAGCGATGCTGCTCGGCCAGAAGGCGGATTTTCTCCGCAACAGTGTAGGCAGTGTCGCTGTTGGTGTCCTTGAGCAGGATGATGAACTCTTCTCCGCCCCAACGACAAATGATATCCGACTGGCGCAAGCAGCTTCTCAGGTCATTTGCGAAGCCCGCCAACACTTCATCACCCGCCAGATGGCCGTGGTTGTCATTCAGGCGTTTGAAGTGGTCCAGATCAAGTAACAACGCGACTAACGGTTTGCGTTCACGTTGGGCGTCTTGCATTGCCTTCAGCGCCAATAGGTCGAAGCCGCGTCGATTGGGCAGCCCGGTGAGGCTGTCGAGTGTGGCCTGTACTTCGATTTTGCGCTGATAACGGCGGATCACTCGCAGCAGCAGGGCCAACACCACCAGCGTGACCAGCAAGCAAATGAGCAGGTTCAGGTACAGCGAATGGCGGATGTGGCCCATCGCGCCAGCTTCCTGTTTGTCGACGTACAGGTACCAATTCAGCTCGGGGATAAAGCGCACGTTGAGAAAGTGGTCTTGACCCTGTGCTTCATATTCATAGCTGCCGCCTTGTGGCCTGGGCAGTTTATCTTGCAGATCGTTCAAGCCCGGCAAGCTGCTGAGTAACTGACCAATCGCGGCGCCTTGGGGGCCGCCGTCCGCACCGGTGAGGACGATTCGACCAAAGGTGTCGACGAAGTACACGCTGCGTTGGTAACGCTGCTGGTAGCGGTCGATTAGCTTGATTACCGCATCCACCGTCAGGCCAACCCCGGTCGCGCCAATAAAGTTGTTGTTGTAATCGAGCACTTTGTAGTTGATGAAAAAGGTCAGGTTGTCCTTGTTCGCCATGTCCGGATCGACATTAATCTCGTAGGGCGTGGCCATGTCGCGCACCCGGTAGTACCAGACATCTCGCGGCTCTTTAGCGTCGATTTGTTTGAGCACGCCTTTGGCCTGGTAATACTTGAGGCTGACGTCTGACACGAAAAATGCGGTGTAGGCGCCGTAATGGTTCATGACTTCGTTGAGGTAACGGGTCATTTGCTCGGGGTCGTGTTCGCCCGCCACTACCCAGTCGCGCATAAAAGTGTCACGGGCCATCATCGACGAAATCAGGATCGGTCTTACCAGATCTTTCTGGATTTCCGAATACACGGTGTCGGAGGTCAGTGGCAGTTCGGTATTGACGATGTTGTCGCGAATCGACGCCCGCGATGCGTAGTAACTGAGCAGTGATGTGGCAAGAAAGCCGCTCCCCAGCAGGACCACCACCGTCAGGATAAGTGACCGTTGTGAATTGAGTGCGGAGCGAAGAGGCATGACACATCCCGAGGTGAACAAGTCCATTACAAGGGCAGTATGCTAGCGTGTCGCCATCCCTAAGGCTATCGGGTTTCACGGGCCTGGGCTGGGTGGCATGCTGTTGAGCGGCGCGGTGTAAACCGGTGATCGACGCAACGCTGCACTGATGGCTGAGCATCGACAATGCAGCAACAAAATCCGGTCGTAGTGAATGCCATGTTCCGACAGTGTCTTGAACACGTCCTGCAAGGTTGGGGAGGCCATGCCGAAACGGTTTCTGACCGTCAGTACATCCATCGGTACTGCTGGCACTTGCGCTGTACGCCACGGGGATAAATTTGAATTGCGCACCACATGGCAGATGTCCTGATAACTCTCGCCACTCGCTCCCTGGAATTTGGCCACGCTGTAATTTTTGATCCTGCCTGGCAATGAAGTGCCCGCCAGTAGCTTATCGGTGATCGCGAACGGCGGCATTGTTTGGCGCGCTAGGCGGTTGCCAGCGGAATTTAACACTGAAAAAGCGCCGACCTGTTGCCCGACAACACGATGTAGCCCAGGGTCAACTAGGCTGAAGCCGTGCGGTGCATAGGCGCGCAGTTCGGTGCCATTGGGAATCGCCGTGGTTTTCGTCCAGGGCAAGTAATTGCCATGGGTACTGACCACCAGGGTTCTGGCCTGCCCTTGGTCCGAGGTCCATAGCAGCAGCTTGCGATCAAGTTTCCACGCCTGGACCGCCGATGTACTTAAGACGCTGTTGCCTGGCACCTTCCAGGTTTTCAGTAACCGCGTTGTGTTGAAGAACAGCTGCAGCTGGGTTTTGCGGGGATTGATGCACCCTCTGAGCAAGTAACTGAAACTGCGCAATGGCAGCAATGCACTCGCTATTGGTACGCTCAGTGATTTTGCCGGACGCGTAAGCGCCGTGAATGCGCGAAACAATTGTGGGGAAAAAGGTGCAAGTTGCAGCAGTCCTAACGACAGTACGTTAAACACCCCCCGGACTTTTTCAGCGTCCCGATTACCCGGCAATAGCGCCTTTTCGATCCCCAGGTAAACAGAGCCGACTTGCAGCAATACTGAAGCGACCAGGGCAGGCGTCATCAGAAACGACATAGGAGCCAGCAGCAACTGCAGATGATTGAGTTGTTCGGTCCAGTAACGGAGGGTGATCTCTGTTGAGGTCACGATACGCTCGTTCGCATTCGCCAGATGATTGCGCGCGAGTGTTTCCCGAATATAAACGAACGGTGATGATGTCAGCACTTGCCCACATAAGGCCTTGGACTTTGCTTTGTGCAGGTGGTTGGCATAAATCACGTCGGTCCATGGCCGAAGCAAAGAACCAGGCGGGTCAGGGACCCGTTGTCCGGCCCACACCTCAAGGACATAGGTGAGTTTTTGCTGCTGGCTGACCGGAACGTAGTTCAACAACGTCGTTCGCCACTGCTCATCACCGGTTGCTTTTTCGATATGCTGGTCAAGTTCGTTGCTGCTGTTGAACTCGACGAATGCCTGAGTCTGGCCCGCTTGATATAACACCGTCAGCGGCATAGTCGCGTCAGTGAACACCAACAAGCCCGCACAGCATTGGCAATGCACGCTATCAGTCAGCGATGGTTGTAAGTAAAAGCCCAAGGCTTTGCAGGTTGTTTGCGCAGGTTGCGAAGCGTTTGAGGCCTGTGCCCGCACCAGCATGTCGAATCCTGGCCGGGATAGATGGCCCAGCTTAAGGGCTACTATTGCTTGCGCGTTAAACGTGGCATTAAGCGACTGGTCGATAGCGGCGGCGTGCTTGTCCCAAAAGTTCTTGAATCGACTCGACATCAACGGCAGCAGATCAATACCTTTGATAAGGCTTTCCATCGCTTCTGCCGAGACGCCCAGCTCGGCATCTGCAGTAAACACACCTTTTGCTGTGGGGTCCGAATACACAACGCTACGGCCGCCGTTGTCGAGATAACCCACAGGGCGGTCGACTCGATAGTTGCTGAGTAGCGCATTGGTCAGGCTGATGGGGGTTTCATCAGGTGTATGAACGTAGGTAACCGGTGAATGTGCGCTCCCCAGCGGCGTGGTGGAAGTGCCATGCAGGTAACGGATGAAAACCGTATCGGGTGCCACCTCCAGTTGATGTTTTTTAACGAGTGCATTGCGCATCAGACGTTGCGCGATTTTTTTCGGATCGGGTATTCGTTTTAAAACGTCTGATTGCGGTTGCCACAGATCAAGGGCGCTGACCAACGCCAGGCCGCGTTCGATAGGTTTAAACATTACCTCGCTGTGCTCGTCCTCGTGAGCTGAATGCGCCCCGGAACGTTGTGCAGTCAATTGTTCCAGCGAGAACGTTTTCTGCGCTGCCGTGAGCGCTGAAAACAGGTCACCATCAAGTGGCTGCGCGCTGATATCGGCGTCTTCATGCAGCGGTATGCCCTCCTTAAATGTTCCGAGCCAGCTGCAGGCATTGAGTGCTTCCAGCAACTTCTGCGGGTTTGCGTTTTGATCGTGGCAGATGTATTCGGCGGTGCTGGGTGCCTCGCCGAGGGTGTGGATGAAGCAGTGCGATGTCACTCTGGATTTTAGCTGGAACATGCCCGGTACGGTCTGCCCGTTCAGCGACAGCAAACTAATCACCGCTTTTTCGCCGCTGACGGGATGTTGGAGGATCGCCAGCGTGGAGGGGAAACGATTGAGGCCCAGTACGTCGAGCGCAAGGGTGTAGCCCTCTAAGGTGATTTTCTTTTTCAAATACTGCCGGGCCAGGCCCTCGACAAACGAGAGCCTGGCAAGCAGGCAATAGGTCGCTTCATGTCGGGCCCAAAAGCGTTCAACAAGCGTGCGGTACTCATGTTCCCAGTGCGACGCGTTGATGAAGTTAATCAGCAGGCCAGTGGTGGGTAACGGTTTTGATTCGTGGAGGGGGCGATCAGGCTCGGCACACTTGATCAGGGCGACGTAACTGGCGGGATCGAACAGCGTCATGGCAAGGTCCGTCAGGGACAGTTGCCGCGTGTACTGTTCATGGCCATCGACCTGAATAGCCGGGTCTGTTTCGGTGGTGAAGTGGATGTAGAGTTGATCCGCAGACAAGGGCTCGCCGAGGCTGTCTACGACCAGATTGTCGAGTAAAAAACCGGCGAGCTGCAGCTTGATGTAGTCCCGTGCTGTGGGGGGGCAATCAAGGTCCATTTGCCAGGTTTGCAGGCTCAGTACTGAGCCGGACAACAGCTTGGCGGCAGGGCTTTTTCTCAGGGCGGTCAATCGATGGTTATTCAGCGTTTGATCGGAATCAGCATCATGTGCTGCTTCGGCGGAAGGCGCCTGCAAATCGTCGTAAAACGGCGATTGGGAAAAGGCGCCGGATGAGGCAAGGATGTCTGAGCGCTCGTGTTGGTTTTCCGGCAGGGTGACCAAGCCGGGCTGTTCCAGTTCACGTCCGGAGGCAAGCAGGTCATGTCCGTAAGCAGCACGGTCGTTGGTGCTCCAGTCTTTATTCGTCATGGTGTTTGATCCGGGCGGGTGGGCCCATCACTATGCCGTGGGTATTTCGTCCGGATCGGTATCTATTTAGTGACCGGCGGCGCGAATGATCGGGCCGCCGTACAACCTTCCTTAAGCGCCAGCCTTAGCCTGCATATAAGCGCGCCATCCGCCTAAGTGACTGATGTCCGTGGCGCCCTCCAGGCCGTAGGGTTCGCAGATGAAACCGCTTTCCCAGCGCCCATCTGCCAGTTGAACCTTGCCCAGGCCCAACGGGGCAGCGATGCCGGTGAGGAGCGAGCCCAATTCTTTACTCGGTAATTCCCAGACTTCCACCGCAATAGCGACGCCACCGTGTTCAACCCGAAGCATGCCAGGTCGAAACGGTGGGCCACCCGCCAGTGCATAGAGTTGATAGTCGGCCGAACTGTGAGTGACCTCCAGCAAGCGCGCTCCGCGTTGTTTGAGCTGCCAGTTCAGCGCCAGGCCGTCCAGGTGCGCGCCGCACACCACCAGCCGCGCCATGTCGTTGCGCGCAGTGGTTGCCGGGGCGGATAGGCTCAACGGGTTATCGCCGATCAGGCGTAAGTCGGTTTGGCGCTGCAGGGCGTCGGCGAGGCTGAGCAAATACTGATCGGTGAACACGCGGCCAAACAGGGTGATGCCCCACGGCAAGCCGTTGTTCATGAAGGCGCTGGGCACGGCGACAGCGGCGTAGTCCAGCAGGTTGACGAAGTTGGTGTAGTAACCCAGTTCCGAATTGCGCAGCACCGGTTCGGCGTCCAACTCGGCCCGTGTCACAGGGCGAGGAATTGACGGGGTCAGCACGCAGTCGAGGTGCTCCATTGCCTTGTCGCACAGCGCTTTAAGTTCTTGCAGCCGGTACTGTGCGCGAAAGGTTTGCACGCCATCCACGGCCGTGGCCTTACTCAACACGGTGCGAATGACCGGTAACACGGCTTCTGGGGTGTTCTCCATCAGCTCGCCGGCAACGCTGTAGCGCTCGGCCACCCACGGGCCGTCATACAGCAAACCTGCGACTTCGAGGAACGGTGACAGGTCAACGGGCACGGCTTGGCCACCGATTGCAATCATGTGCTTGATCGCAGCGTCGAACAGTTGCGGGCCTTCTGTGCAGCCGAAAAACTCCAGGTCCTGCGGGCGAGGTACGCCGAATTTGAAGGGGCGTGGCACACCAAAGGCCGACGCGTCGTTCCACAGGGGGTTGCTGCGGCTGTAGGCGTCGCGTGGGTCGAGACGAGCAACCAGGCCGAGTAATTGACTGGCTTCGCGGGCGGTGGCGGTAAACGTGCTGACGCAGTCCAGCGTGCGACAAGCGGGGACAGCACCCCCTGTGGAGATCAACCCTTTGCTGGCTTTGAGGCCCAATAAGTTATTCAGCGCGGCAGGCACTCGGCCCGAGCCTGCGGTGTCAGTGCCGAGGGCAAAGCTGGCGACACCCAGCGCCACGGCCAGCGATGAGCCCGCGCTGGAGCCACCCGCCGGGTAGTCCATAAGCACGCTGTTGGGGCACGCGCCGTAGGGTGAGCGGCCGCCGTTCAAACCCGTGGCGAATTGGTCGAGGTTGGTCTTGCCCAGGGGGATCGCGCCGAGGGCGATCAGTTGTTCGACAATGGTCGCCGAACGCTCTGGTGTGTAGGCAAACGCCGGGCAGGCAGCAGTGGTGGGAATGCCGGCCAGGTCAATGTTGTCTTTGATCGCGAACGGGACGCCATACAGCGGCAGGTCCTTGAGCTCGCGGCTTTCCAGCGCGGCCAGGTACGGTTCGATTTCAGCCTCGCTCAGCAGGTGGATAAACAAGTGATAGTCCGGGTTCAGCGCGAGTGCTTTTTCACGCAGGGCTAACACCCATTGCCGAGGCGTAACAGTGCCGGTTTGATAAGCAGCGCGAACGCTGTCGAGGCGTAAGTCAGTCAGTTGCGAAGCATTAGTCATGGTGAAATTCCGTCTAAAAATGTGAGAAGTTCAATCAGCTTTGAGGACCACGACCCGTTGCCCGGCGCGCACGGCCGATCCGGGTTGCACGCGCACTTCACTGACGGTGCCAGCCAGGGTTGCCAGCAGTGGAATTTCCATCTTCATCGACTCCAGAATTACCAATATATCGCCGGCTTCAACGCGCTGGCCGACTTCGACCTGTACTTGCCAAAGGTTACCAGCGATGTGGCTGTCGATGCCGTGTTCGCCGGCTTCAAGTGGAGCGTCTTCAGTGGCGGGGGCAACCCCTTCATCGCTTTCGAAATTGGCTTGGCCGCTGGCTATCCAGCGTTCGCGTTCGGCGTTGAACGCGCCTTGTTGTTGGGCGCGGAACGCCGCGATGCCCTCGGCTTCACGGGTCAGAAACCCTTGGTAATCCGCCAAATTCAAGGAGCTGTGTTCGATATTCAGTGAGTAGCGACCCAAAGGAAAATCCCGGCGGATACGCAGCAGTTCTTCAGCGCTGACCGGGTAGAAACGGATCTGATCGAAGAAGCGCAGCAGCCACGGTTTGCCATCGAACGCAGCCACTTCGCGGTAGCGGTTCCACATCTGCAGCGTGCGGCCAACGAATTGATAACCGCCGGGGCCTTCCATGCCGTAAACGCACATGTAAGCGCCGCCGATGCCGACCGAGTTTTCAGCGGTCCAGGTGCGTGCCGGGTTGTATTTGGTGGTGACCAAACGATGGCGTGGATCGAGCGGGGTCGCGACGGGGGCGCCGAGGTAGACGTCGCCCAGACCCATGAC
>NZ_JAMFRV010000767.1 GCF_026224925.1 Pseudomonas sp.
TGATGCTCTTGCGCGTCCCCGATAACAAACCCTTGGCCGTTTCGATGCGCAGCCGCTGCAGGTAATGCAACGGTTTGTCACCGGTGGCGGTCTGGAAGCGGCGCATGAAGTTGCGGATGCTCATACCGTGTTCTCGTGCAACGTCCTCAAAGCGGAACTTTTCGGCAAAATGCTCTTCGAGCCATTGCTGGATCTGCAGGACAATCACATCTTGATGCAGTTTCTGCCCACCGAACCCCATCCTTCCTGGCACATAGTTGCGCTGCACTTCGTAAAGAATATCGCGGGCGACTGCTTGAGCAACGTTGGCTCCGCAAAAACGCTCGATCAGATAAATGTACAGGTCGCAGGCTGAGGTCGTGCCACCTGCACAGTACAGATTGTCGGCATCGGTCAGGTGTTTTTCCGGGTTGAGCAGCACCCGCGGGAAGCGCTCGGCAAACTCGGCGAAAAATCGCCAGTACGTAGTTGCTTCCTTGCCGTCCAGTAGGCCCGCCTGTGCCAGCCAGAATACGCCCCCGGCCTCACCGCAGAGCACTGCGCCGTTAGCGTGTTGCTCGCGAAGCCAAGGCAAGACCTGCGGGTGTCGCTGGCACAGCCCGTCAAAGTCGTCCCAGAACCCTGGAAGAATGATCACGTCGCTGGGTTCGAGGCCGCTGTCCACGGGCAGAACAACGTCGCTGAAACTGCGCACCGGCAGACCATTGGGGCTGACAATACGGGTTTCGAAGGTCCTCTGCAGGCCCTGGCCCAGCTGTTTTCCATAGCGCAGGCTGGCGAGATGGAAAAAGTCCTTGGCCTGCATCAGGGTCGAGGCGAACACCCCGTCAATCGCGAGGATGCTGACGCGCCGCAATGGCGCGGAGTGCTGGGTAGACATAATTCTTTTTCTTATATGGGAAAGTGGTCAAGCAACGGCGGGATCGTCTTATTTTTTGTCGTATGTGTCCAGTGTCCTCTCTTGGTTCATCGGCTTAGGCTCTGAAAGCCAACTCAGGCTTCCACCCGATTACAGGTGCCGCATGATCCCTAGAACCCTGTTCAGCTCCGAGCACGAACTGTTCCGCAGCAGCGTGAGAAAATTTCTTGAGCAGGAAGCCCAGCCTTACCATGCTCAGTGGGAAAAGCAGGGCTACATTGATCGCGCGCTGTGGAACAAGGCCGGTGAGCAGGGCATGTTGTGTTCGCATTTGCCGGAAGAGTACGGCGGCATGGCAGCAGACTTCCTGTACAGCACGGTAGTGATCGAGGAGATCGGTCGGCTTGGTTTGACCGGTATCGGTTTTTCCCTGCATTCAGACATCGTCGCGCCTTACATTCTGCATTACGGCAATGAAGCGCTGAAGCTCAACTACTTGCCGAAACTGGTCTCGGGAGAAATGGTGACCGCGATCGCGATGACCGAGCCGGGTGCCGGTTCTGATTTGCAGGGCGTGAAAACGACGGCGGTGTTGGACGGCGACGATTATGTGATCAACGGCTCGAAGACGTTCATTACCAATGGCTATTTAGCCGATCTGGTCATTGTTGTGGCCAAGACCGATCCCAAGGCGGGCGCAAAAGGCACCAGCCTATTTTTGGTAGAGGCAAATTCGCCGGGGTTCGCCAAAGGCAAGCGCCTGGAAAAGGTCGGGATGAAAGCCCAAGACACGTCCGAGTTGTTTTTTCAGGACGTGCGCGTGCCCAAGGGCAACCTCTTGGGGCAGGCCGGTATGGGTTTCGCGTACCTGATGCAGGAATTGCCGCAAGAGCGCCTGACGGTTGCGATTGGCGCGTTGGCGTCTGCGGAGGCGGCGTTGCAGTGGACGCTGGATTACACCCGGGAGCGCAAAGCATTCGGTAAGGCCATCGCTGAGTTTCAGAACACCCGCTTCAAACTCGCCGAGATCGCTACTGAAGTACAAATCGGCAGGGTCTTTGTCGACCGCTGTCTTGAGCTGCACCTTGAGGGAAAGCTGGACGTGCCGACGGCGGCGATGGCGAAATACTGGTGCACAGACCTGCAATGCAAGGTGCTCGATGAGTGCGTACAGCTCCACGGCGGCTACGGCTTCATGTGGGAATACCCGATTGCCCGTGCCTGGGCGGATGCTCGGGTGCAGCGCATCTATGCCGGGACCAACGAAATCATGAAGGAAATCATCGCTCGGACCCTTTGATTGGATCTTGGTGGCTCTTTTTTGCTGGCGAAAGCGGTAAGTCGTCCCTTTCTACCCCGAATTAGGGAGTATTCGCAAAAGCAGCTTGAGATTTTTTTCGAAATCTGCATAATTCCGCAGCTCTTTGCAGTGGAAGTGATGCGCCGTCTGCCGAAGAATCTTGCCGTATAACGGACGCGCCGACCCGAGCCCCCGACAGCGTCTGTTCCCGGCTGCCTTTGACCTTGTCAAAGTACGCACTATTCAGTAAGATCCGCCGTCTAATTTATCAGGGCGGCCCCTGAGGCTATTAAAGAATGAAAACTTTTACTGCTAAACCGGAAACAGTTACGCGCGACTGGTTCGTCGTCGACGCTGCTGGTCAGACACTGGGTCGTCTGGCGACCGAGATCGCGAGCCGTCTTCGTGGCAAACACAAGCCGGAATACACTCCGCACGTCGATACTGGCGACTACATCGTCGTTATCAACGCTGAGCAAATCCGCGTTACCGGTGCTAAAACCACCGACAAGATCTACTACTCTCACTCTGGTTTTCCGGGCGGGATCAAGTCGATCAACTTTGAAAAGCTGATCGCCAAAGCCCCAGAGCGCGTGATCGAGACCGCGGTTAAAGGCATGCTGCCTAAGAACCCGCTGGGTCGCGACATGTATCGTAAGCTGAAAGTCTATGCGGGCGCTGTACACCCTCATACTGCTCAGCAGCCCCAAGAACTGAAGTTTTAACGGAATAGTTCATTATGTCGGCGACTCAAAATTACGGCACTGGCCGTCGCAAGACCGCAACTGCACGCGTTTTCCTGCGTCCAGGTACCGGTAACATCTCGATCAACAACCGTACTCTTGACGGTTTCTTCGGTCGCGAAACTGCCCGCATGGTAGTTCGTCAACCGCTGGAACTGACTCAGACTACCGAGAAATTCGACATCTACGTCACTGTTATCGGTGGCGGCACAAGTGGTCAAGCTGGCGCAATCCGCCACGGCATCACTCGTGCTCTGATGCAGTATGACGAAACCCTGCGTGGCGCTCTGCGCAAAGCTGGCTTCGTTACTCGCGATGCTCGTGAAGTTGAACGTAAGAAAGTAGGTCTGCGCAAAGCGCGTAAGCGTCCGCAGTACTCGAAGCGTTAATCGCTGCTACTTTAAAAGACGCCCAGTCTCCTTTTCGGAGCTGGGCGTTTTTTTATGGGCGTTCGTTAGATGTGACAACGTGCCACATCCTTGCGCGCCCTGATTTACAAGGCTTGGGTCCGTTTCGCGATGGTAATTCCCTTGTCAAATGAGGGGCTTTTCATTACCATTCGGCAGAATTTTTACACCGCATAAAATTTATTTTAAGTAGACGCCTGATCAAACAGGCCACAGCGTTGATGGGAGAGGACGGAATGAGCAATGACGGCGTGAATGCAGGCCGGCGTCGCTTCCTCGTAGCAGCCACGTCCGTGGTTGGTGCAGCAGGAGCGGTGGGGGCTGCGGTCCCGTTCGTGGGGTCATGGTTTCCCAGTGCCAAGGCGAAAGCCGCAGGTGCACCAGTGAAGGTGAATGTCAGCAAGGTCGAACCGGGACAGCAAATGATTGCTGAATGGCGAGGACAGCCGGTATTCATCGTCCGTCGAACGCCTGAGATTTTGGCAAATTTGAAGAAGATCGAGGGGCAACTCTCTGATCCGGAATCCAAGAACTCAGCGCAACCGACCTATGTCGATCCTGAAGTGCGCTCGATCAAGCCAGAAATTCTGCTGCTGGTGGGTATCTGTACGCACCTGGGTTGCTCTCCGACGTTCCGTCCCGAAGTCGCCCCCGCGGATTTGGGCAAGGATTGGGTCGGCGGTTATTTCTGCCCCTGCCACGGCTCGCACTACGATTTGGCTGGTCGGGTCTACAAATCCCAACCAGCACCCTTGAATCTGCCCGTGCCGCCGCATTCCTATGAGACGGACAGCATCATTGTCATCGGCGTCGATCAGGAGAAAGCGTGATGAGCAAGTTCATGGATTGGGTCGATGCGCGCTTTCCCGCCACAAAAATGTGGGAAGACCATCTCAGCAAATACTACGCACCAAAGAACTTCAACTTCTTCTACTTCTTCGGTTCGCTGGCGCTGTTGGTGCTGGTCAATCAGATCGTCACCGGTGTCTGGCTGACGATGAGTTATACGACGTCGGCTGAAGAGGCGTTTGCTTCTGTCGAATACATCATGCGTGACGTGGAATACGGCTCGATCCTGCGCTTGCTTCACTCGACGGGCGCCTCTGCGTTCTTCATCGTGGTCTATCTGCATATGTTCCGTGGGCTGCTCTACGGTTCTTACCAGAAGCCGCGAGAGCTGGTCTGGCTGTT
This sequence comes from Pseudomonas sp., assembly GCF_026224925.1. Taxonomy (GTDB): domain Bacteria; phylum Pseudomonadota; class Gammaproteobacteria; order Pseudomonadales; family Pseudomonadaceae; genus Aquipseudomonas. The sequence goes on from NZ_JAMFRV010000767.1 coordinate 4,501, forward strand.
CGGTATGCTGATTTATCTGGCGCTGATGGCTGAAGCCTTTATGGGCTACTTGCTGCCTTGGGGCCAAATGTCCTACTGGGGCGCGCAGGTGATTATCTCGCTGTTCGGCGCGATCCCCGTTATCGGTGGTGATCTGACCCAGTGGATCCGCGGTGATTACCTGATTTCAGGGATTACCTTGAACCGCTTCTTTGCGTTGCACGTGGTGGCATTGCCGATCGTTATTCTGGGGCTGGTGGTGTTGCACGTTCTGGCCCTGCACGAAGTCGGCTCGAACAACCCGGACGGCGTCGACATCAAGAAGCACAAAGACGAAAACGGTATACCGCTGGACGGCATCGCCTTCCATCCGTACTACACCGTGAAAGATATCGTCGGCGTAGTGGTGTTTCTGTTCATCTTTTGCTCGATTGTATTTTTCTTCCCGGAAATGGGCGGTTATTTCCTCGAGAAGCCTAACTTCGAAGTGGCGAACGCGTTCAAGACCCCGGAGCACATCGCCCCGGTTTGGTACTTCACGCCGTTCTACGCGATCTTGCGTGCGATCCCGGACAAACTCATGGGTGTTATTGCCATGGGTGCTGCGATTGCCGTGCTGTTCGTGTTGCCATGGCTTGACCGCAGTCCAGTCAAATCCATGCGCTACAAGGGTTGGTTGAGCAAGATCTGGTTGGTGTTGTTCTGTGTGGCGTTCGTGATTCTGGGGATATTGGGCGTTCTACCTCCGACCCCTGAGCGCACGCTTGTGTCGCAGGTGTGCACCTTCCTGTACTTCGCCTACTTCATTTTGATGCCATTCTATACTCGGCTCGAGAAGACCAAACCCGTTCCAGAAAGGGTGACTGGCTGATGAAAAAGCTATTTGCTGTATTGTTTTTTGCGCTTCTGCCCACTTTGTCCTTCGCGGCCGAACACGGTCCTGAGTTGGAACAAGTCGATATCGATGTGTCCGACAAAGCGGCCATGCAGGACGGTGCGCGCACCTTTGCGAACTATTGCATGGGTTGCCACAGCGCCAAATTCCAGCGCTATGAGCGTGTGGCGGACGACTTGGGCATCCCCCACGATCTGATGCTGGACAAGTTGGTGTTCACCGGCGCCAAGATTGGCGATCACATGTCTATTGGTATGCAACCTGCGGACGCCAAAGCCTGGTTTGGGGCGGCTCCGCCGGATCTGACCCTGGTGGCACGTGTTCGTGGTACTGACTGGCTGTATGGCTATCTGCGCTCGTTCTATGAGGATCCTGCACGCCCATGGGGTGTGAACAACAAGGTTTTCCCGAACGTGGGCATGCCTAACGTGCTAGCCGGGCTGCAAGGTCGTCAGGTCATTGGCTGCAAGCAGGTGCAAGTGGTTGAGAACGGCAAGAAGCAATATGATCCTCTGACGGGCTCTCCATTGACCCATGAAGGATGCGATCAATTGACCGTATTGCCGAAAACTGGCTCTTTAAATGAAGAACAGTTCGATGAGAAGGTCAAAAATCTTGTAACCTTCCTCGCTTACTCGGCGAATCCGGTGAAGCTGCAACATCAGCGCATCGGCACCTATGTATTGCTCTACCTGGCTTTCTTCTTCGTCTTCGCGTATCTGCTTAAGCGCGAATACTGGAAAGATGTCCATTGATCAAGCTGTAAACCCTGCTGTTAACGAAGCGCGCCCTAGGGTGCTTCAAGATAACGAGCGTGGGGTAGGAGGTCGCTTCGGCGTATCCTGTCCCGCGCAGTCGATATCGGAAGCGCCTTCTGGGCGCGCTCGTTTTTCTGCTTTTGAAAACTTTTACAAGCGAGGAGGACCGCCATGGGCGTGACCAACCGGTTGGCCTGTTACTCCGACCCTGCCGACCACTATTCCCACCGCGTACGCATTGTGCTCGCGGAGAAAGGTGTCAGCGCTGAGATCATTGATGTAGTTGCGGGCCGTCATCCGCCAAAATTGATCGAGGTGAACCCGTACGGCAGCGTGCCGACTCTGGTCGATCGTGATCTGGCGTTGTACGAGTCGACGGTGGTGATGGAATATCTGGATGAACGTTATCCGCACCCGCCGTTGTTGCCGGTTTATCCGGTGGCCCGCGCCAACAGCCGTCTGCTGATTCATCGTATTCAGCGTGATTGGTGTGGCCTGGTGGATCTGATTCTGGATTCACGCAGTAAAGAAAGTGCTCGCGTTCAAGCGCGCAAAGAGCTGCGTGAAAGCCTGACCGGCGTTTCTCCGCTGTTCGCTGACAAGCCGTTTTTCCTCAGCGAGGATCAAAGTCTGGTCGATTGCTGTCTACTGCCGATACTCTGGCGTCTGCCAATCATGGGTATAGAATTGCCGCGGCAAGCCAAGCCGCTGCTTGATTACATGGAGCGCCAATTTGCGCGTGAGGCCTTCCAGACAAGTCTGTCTGGTGCCGAACGTGATATGCGCTAAGGCTTAAGGAGCCGTTGATGAACTCCAGTCGCCCTTATCTGATTCGCGCTTTGTATGAGTGGATCGTAGATAACGATTGCACCCCGCATATGCTGGTCAATGCGGAATATCCATCAGTCCAGGTCCCTCAGGGCTTCGCCAACGATGGTCAAATCGTCTTGAATGTGTCGCCCAGTGCTGTGCGTCATTTGCACATGGATAACGATGCCGTCAGTTTCGAAGGTCGCTTCGGTGGCGTTCCGCATACGTTGTACGTACCCATCTCTGCGATTCTGGGCATTTATGCTCGGGAAAACGGCCAGGGTATGGTCTTCGATCTGGAGCCGGCCCTTGATGGCGACGATGACATTGAGCCTGATGACGATACCCCTCCACCGGACAGCGAACCACCGCGTCCGACCGGCAGGCCAAGTCTGAAAGTGGTCAAGTAATCTGATTCGTGCTGGTTGAAACAAAAAAAACGCCGACAGCAATGTCGGCGTTTTTTTGTCTGCTGTTTAACGCGGGTTAATCAATGTACTCAAACAATTTCACGATCTTCTGCACGCCCGACACGCCTTGTACAAGATTGGTGGCGCGGGTGGCTTCTTGTTGGGTCACCAGGCCCAGCATGTAGACGATGCCGTTTTCGGTGATAACTTTGATGCGCGAGCCGGGGATGGTGTTATCCGTGAGCATTTGCGTTTTGATCTTGGTGGTCAGCCAGGCATCGTTGTTGCGTGCCAGGATCGAAGACGGTGCCATGACCTGAAGTTCGTTGTTGACCTTTTTTACGCGTTGCACCGAGCCAGCGGCTTTCTCGGCAAGGGCTTTCAAGTCGTCGCGGGGCGTTTGGCCTGCGAGCAACACGATACCGTTGAAGCTGGCGACGATGATGTGCGAGCCAGTGTCCAGGTCAGGGTCGGCCTTGGCGACATTGACCTCCACTTTGGTTTCGATCAGTGAGTCATCGATCTTGCTGCCGAACGTGCGAGTGCCGCGGTCATCCTGGATTGGCGTGTCGCGGGTCGCGGTCAGGACCGAGCTGCAGCCGCTGATGCCGAGGCAAAGTGTCAAAGCCAATAGGCTTAGGCGATTAGGGGTCATTCTTCACTCCCGAACAGTTGGCTGTCGATCAGATCGCAGAGGCAATGGATCGCCAGCAGGTGGACTTCTTGAATACGTGCGGTGACTTTGGATGGGACGCGAATCTCCACGTCCTCAGGCAGCAGCAGCGACGCCATGTCGCCACCGTCGCGACCGGTCAATGCTACGACAACCATTTCGCGATCATGTGCGGCCTGGATGGCTTGAATAATGTTTGCCGAGTTGCCGCTGGTGGAAATCGCCAGCAGTACATCGCCAGGTTGGCCGAGCGCACGGATCTGCTTGGAAAAGATTTCGTTGTAGCTGTAGTCGTTGGCGATCGAGGTGATCGTCGACGTGTCAGTGGTCAATGCAATCGCTGGCAGGCTTGGGCGCTCACGTTCAAATCGGTTAAGCAGTTCCGAGGAGAAGTGCTGTGCATCACCCGCAGAGCCGCCATTGCCGCAAGAAAGCATTTTGCCTTCGTTGAGCAGGGCGTTGACCATTACTTGGCTGGCCTGCTCGATATAGGGTGCAAGAACTTCCATCGCCTGCTGCTTGGTGTCGATGCTGGCCTGGAAAAGCTGGCGAACTCGGGATTGCATGTCCATCTATGTGACCTTAAGTAGGGCGGCTGGTCGAGCGCAGACCGGGTCTTCCCGGTGGCTGCCCGGCACAAGAATGTGCAGCCCGCAA
>NZ_JAMFRV010000768.1 GCF_026224925.1 Pseudomonas sp.
GGTCGGCTTATTCGCGAATGAATTCGCTCCCACAGGATTTTTCCTGCTCGGTGGGGGCGGATATCAATCTGTACGTCTCACCGCTTCAAGCTGACGCAGGCGAGACTGCACCGACAACTGTTATTATCCGTCGCATCTATTCAAGTACGGATTGATCCATGTCCACTCGCGAAGTTCGCATTGCTACCCGCAGAAGTGCGTTGGCCCTATGGCAGGCCGAATACGTCAAAACACGCCTGGAAGAATTCCACCCGGGTTTGATCGTGACGCTCGTGCCTATGGTCAGTCGCGGTGACAAGCTGCTGGACTCGCCCTTGTCAAAAATTGGTGGCAAGGGGTTATTCGTCAAAGAGCTGGAAACAGCCATGCTTGAAGACGTCGCCGATATCGCTGTGCACTCGATGAAAGACGTGCCAATGGACTTCCCCCTGGGGCTTGGCCTGTATTGCATTTGCGAGCGCGAAGACGCCCGTGACGCCTTTGTGTCCAACGCTTTTGCCAGCCTGGACTTACTGCCGGCGGGCAGCATTGTCGGTACGTCGAGCTTGCGACGCCAGGCGCAGTTGTTGGCGCGGCGCCCTGATCTGCAGATTCGCTTCTTGCGAGGTAACGTCAATACCCGGTTGGCGAAACTGGATGCGGGCGAGTACGACGCAATCATTCTTGCTGCTGCTGGCTTGATCCGATTGGGCTTCGAAGGGCGCATTACTGCCGCGATCAGCATCGAAGACGGTCTGCCGTCAGGTGGTCAAGGCGCGGTGGCGATCGAATGCCGCACCGCCGATACTGAAATTCAAACCTTGCTCGCGCCACTCAATCACGCCGACACCTCGGTGCGGGTGACGGCCGAGCGCGCGCTGAACAAGCATCTTAACGGCGGCTGCCAAGTGCCGATCGCCTGTTACGCCGTGCTTGAAGGCGAGCAAATCTGGCTGCGCGGGATGGTCGGTGATCCAGAGGGTGGCCTGTTGCTCAGCGCTGACGCCCGCGGCCCACGTACCAATCCTGAAGCGTTGGGCATACAGGTTGCCGACGCGCTGCTGGCTCAAGGTGCGCAGGCGATTTTGCAGAAGGTGTATGGCGAGGCAGGCGAAGAGTGACAGCTTGGCGGCTGCTGCTGACGCGGCCTGCGCAAGAGTCGGCCGCGCTGGCGACGGTATTGAATGACGTTGGTGTCTACAGCAGCAGTTTGCCGTTGCTGGACATCGAGCCGTTGACGATTACCGGTGCGCAGCGCTCGATGATTTTCGATCTGGACCTCTATGCGGTTGTGATCGTCGTCAGTAAGCCGGCTGCGCGTCTGGGGCTGGCGTTGATCGACGAGATCTGGCCGCAACCGCCCGTTCAACAGTGGTTCAGCGTCGGTGCTGCGACTGCGCAAATCCTTGAAGATTATGGCCTGAGCGTTGCCTACCCCGCGGGCGGTGACGACAGCGAAGCCTTGCTCGAATTAGCGCCGCTGCGGGACGCCTTGGCTCGGCCTGGAACGCGTGTCTTGATTATGCGCGGTGAAGACGGCCGAGAGTTGCTGGCTGAGCGGCTACGCGAACTCGGTGCTAGTGTCGATTATCTTCCCCTCTATCGGCGCACGTTGCCGCAGTATGCCGCGTCAGAGCTATCACGCAGGATCGAAGCGGAACGCTTGAACGGTGTGGTGGTCAGCAGTGGACAGGGTTTTGAGCATCTTCGGTTGCTGGCGGGTGATGCTTGGCCGGAAATAGCACAGCTACCGTTATTTGTACCGAGCCCCCGAGTCGCCGAGATGGCGAAAGCGGCGGGGGCACAGACAGTTTTGGATTGCCGTGGCGCTAATGCCACGGCTTTGCTGGCGGCGTTACGGGCATATCCCGAACCCGCCCTCTAGGCGCCGTGACGATGAGCTCGCTCAGATCGAGTCATTGTAGAATCTGATACGCGCCCTAATGCAAAGGATGGATACGTGAGCGAAACAATCTTGCCAAAAGAACAAGTTGATCCGGTGATCGAGCCGTCTGCGCCACCGCCGAAAAACGCGTCGAAGAATCGTGGCAGCGGTCTGGTGATCCTGGCCTTGCTGTTGGGCGCCGCTGGCGTTGCAGTTGGCGGATGGGGGGTATGGCAGGTGCGCAGCCTCGAAGCTGGCCGTCAGCAGCAATCGGCGCAGTTGCAGGATATCGGTACGCAAACTCAGGCACTCAAGCAAAGCGAGCAGCAATTGGCTGCGCGGTTGGCGCAGTTGCCTCAGGCGTCTGAGCTGGAAGATCGTCGACGGTTGGTGGCGCAGCTTCAGGGCGATCAGCAGCGGTTGAGCGAACGCCTGGAAACCGTGCTCGGCGCTAGCCGCCAGGATTGGCGTTTGGCTGAGGCCGAGCATCTGCTGCGCCTGGCCAGCCTGCGTTTGTCGGCGCTACAGGATATCAACAGCGCACTGGCACTGGTTCAGGGTGCGGATCAGATTCTGCAAGAGCAGGACGATCCCGGTTCGTTTTCCGCGCGTGAGCAGTTGGCCAAAAGCCTGGCCGCCTTGCGCAGCGTCGAGCAGCCGGACCGGACCGGGTTGTTCCTGCAGTTGGCGGCCTTGCGTGATCAGACTCTTCAGCTCAACTCTCTGGCGCCGGAATACAAAGATAAAGGTGACTCGCTGCTCGGTCTGACGGCTCCCGGAGACGCCAGCGACAGTCGTTGGGCGCAGTGGTGGGATGAGATATCGCATTACATCCGCATCGACTTTAATGCCGACAAAAATATTCGTCCGCTGCTGGCTGGGCAGAGCCTGACCCAAGTTCGGCTGGCCTTGAGTCTTGCGTTGGAACAAGCGCAGTGGGCCGCATTGAATGGCGAGCCTAAGGTTTATGTCCAGGCATTGGCCGAAGCGCGCAACGTCCTGCAAAACAACTTCAACAACGAAAATCCGCAAAGCAAAGAGCTGGACGGGCGCCTGCAAGCGCTGAGCACTCAGCCGGTGTCGGTGATGACGCCTGATTTGGCACAAAGTTTGAGTTCGGTGCAGGCCTACCTTGAGCGTCGGCACCTGGCTGCAGACAAGCCTGCCGCGCAAGTCAAGCAGGAGACCAGCCCATGAAACGCATGTACCTGATCCTGTTTGCGGTCATTGTCGTCGCGGCACTGATTGGCGTCGCCGTTTCCGAACATACGGGCTACGTGCTAATCGCTTACCAAAACTTCCGTTATGAATCGAGTCTGTGGGCGACGCTGGGACTGTTGCTGGTGATTTGGCTGGTGGTGTTCGTGATTCGGGCCCTGCTGGGCCTTTTGACCACGTCCGGTGGGGTGGTTAACCCATGGTCGCGCCGTAATCGCAGCCGTCGCGTGCAGCAAGCCATCGAACAAGGCCAGTTGGACCTCGCCGAGGGTCGCTGGGCTCATGCTCAGCGCCATTTGCAACGCGCCGCCGAGGCCGAACGGCAGCCATTGCTGTACTACCTTGGTGCGGCGCGCGCGGCCAACGAATTGGGGCGTTACGAGGACAGCGACAGCTTGCTCGAACGCGCTCTGGAGCGTCAGCCGCACGCCGAACTGGCGATTGCGTTGAACCATGCACAGCTGCAGCTCGATCGCGGTGACCGTGAGGGTGCGCAGGCAACGCTGGAGGCCATGCAAGGGCGCCATCCACATAACCCGCAGGTGTTGCGTCAACTGCAGCGCCTGTATCAGCAGCAGGGCGATTGGGCGACGCTGATCCGCTTGATGCCTGAGCTACGCAAGGGCAAGGTATTGCCGGCAGCAGAGCTGGCTGAGCTAGAGCGCCGGGCGTGGGGTGAGAACCTGACACTCGCTGCGCACAGTGAGCAGGAGGGTGAAGTGGGCCTGCAATCGCTCAACAAAGCTTGGCAACAGCTTTCATCGGCACAGCGACAGGAACCTCCCTTGGTCCTTGCGTATGCCGAGCAATTGCGCCAAATGGGCGCCGACGCTGAAGCCGAAGAAGTATTGCGAGGGGCTCTCAAGCGCGATTACAACAGCCATTTGGCGCGCTTCTACGGATTACTGCGTGGCAGTGATCCCGCACGGCAATTGCAAACAGCCGAGGGATGGCTCAAGCACCATCCTGCCGACCCAAGCCTGCTGTTGACGCTTGGTCGTCTGTGCCTGCAAAGCAGTTTGTGGGGCAAAGCGCGGGATTACCTGGAAGACAGCTTACGTTTGCAGCGTAACCCAGAAGCCTGCGCGGAGCTGGCGCGACTGTTGGCGCAACTGGGTGAAACCGAGCGCAGTAATCAGTTGTTCCAGGAAGGTCTGGGGCTACTTGATGAGCGCTTGCTGGCTCGGCCACTCCCTGCGTTGAGTCGGGCGTAAATAGGCAAGGAGAAGGCAGGGACAGTCGCCTGCCAAACCTTGCTGGGCACTCTTCCAATCCCCAATTTGTAGGATGATTCCTATCAGTCTGTGGCCGAAGAGAGCGATCGGGTCTCGTTCAGGAAAAGGCCTACCGGCTACGTCATTAGAGGCCTACAGCATTGCTTAAGTATCCGCCTGTTGCAGTCTTGAAACGGTCACCTGCTTTCCACTAACGTAGCTGACTTCGCATTCTGTAACGGATCTGCCATGCATCTGGCCCGCTCGCGCCCCCTTTTTTTGTTGGCATTCATTGCCTGTGCGCTCGTTATCAGTGCGGCGCTGTATCTGGAGTACGAGGCGGGGTTGAGGCCCTGTGCTTTGTGCATTTTGCAGCGCATCTTCGTGGTTGCCGTCGGGGTCGTTTCGTTGATTGCGTATCTGCACGCCCCCGGTGCAGTCGTCTGGCGGATCTATTCTTCGATGATGCTGCTCTTTGCCATCGCTGGTGCCGTAACGGCGGGACGTCACGTCTGGTTGCAGGCTCTACCGGCCGAAGAGTCGTTTTCGTGTATGCCTGGCATCGAGTATTTATTTGAAGCGCGGGCCATCAGCCAAGTTATATCGCGGCTGTTCGCCGGAGGCATCAATTGCGGTGAGATCAACTGGTCAATGCTTGGGATGAGTGTCCCCGAATGGAGCCTCCTGGCTTTTTCTGGCCTGATCCTTATTGCGGCTAACCAGTTGTTTCGGCGTGACCCCGTCGGCCTGGACCACAAAAAACCGGATGCCTAAGTCCGCCAAGATTAAACACTTGTATGAACTTTCTCTCCTGCGTACCTTGATGGGGTTGGTGTGCGGGCATAATCTGGTCCGCACGCGTTATCGGACATAGGCTGTTTTTGCGGTTTCATCAGACCCGCCTCTCATCGAGAGCGTATTAGAAGTCTGGGAGCGGTACAGAGCCGCATGACCCTGAAGGGAAGAGAGAACATCATGCTGGAAAGTTGCAAGAATGCTCAGGAGCGCTGGGGTGGGGTCCATAAGCTGATTGACCGTTGGCTTGAAGATCGTAACGAACTTGTGCGGGTCTACGATGCTCTTGGTGACACGCCGCAAGCGTTGGCAGCCGACCGCGAGGGCCTTCAAAAATTTTGCGGAGTGTTGGTCGATTATGTGTCGGCGGGGCATTTCGAAGTTTATGAACAGCTGACCAGTGAAGCGAAGGCTTTCGAAGATGAGCGTGGCCTTGAGCTGGCCAAGCAAATCTACCCGCGTATCGATGTCATTACAGAGTTTGCGTTGGCATTCAATGACCGTTGCGACAAGGGTGATTGTTCAGACGTTACGATCGTTGCTGCAGAGTTCAAGAAGCTTGGCAGCATGCTGCACGAACGTTTCGAACTCGAAGACTGCCTGATTGAAGTGCTGCACAATTCCCACAAGACATCAGACGCCGTCCAGGCCTGAGTCTGAACAATGCCTCCGGGTGCGCTCCCCGCGCCCCGGCCGGGCGTTATTCCTGGCGCTTACTGACCCACTGCTATCAATTCAATTTCGAATACCAGCGGCGTGTACGGGTCGATAAGGTCGCCCGCACCTTCTGCGCCATAAGCCTGGGCGGAAGGAATCACCAAGCGCCATTTCGCACCGACCGGCATCCCTTGCAGCGCACTCGTCCACCCCGCGATCACACTGTCGAGGCGAAACCATTGTGGCTGGGTGTTTTGATCGAAAATTGTTCCGTCCGGTAATCGACCGACATAACGTACTTGTACCCGGTCTGATGCGGTGGGTTTTGGACCTGTGCCCGGTGTCAACTCGGTCATCAGCACGCCGTCCGCCAATACCTTCACCCCCGGCTTGGCTTTTTCCGTGTTCAAGAAATGCTGCTCGGCGCTCATTGCCGCTTCGCTTTGCGGTTCAGGCGGCGGCGTATCCTCGGACTGCGTCACCGCAGCATCGTGGTCCCTGAGGATCTGCTCGATGCGTTCATCTTTGAGCGCCAGCGGTTTGCCTTGGTAGGCCTGCTGCAAGCCATCGATCAATGCCTGAATCTGTAGGTCAGGAACTTCCTGACGCAGTCGCTGGCCGAGGCTTGCTCCCAAACTGTAAGCAAGGTCGTGGTCGCTCGCGGGGGCGGCAGTTTCGGCGGCTTGGGCGAGCGGTATCAGAAAAAACAGAGACATTAATAGGTAGCGTGACATGGTGCACTCCAGCCTGGGGAGCGGCGATTATGCCAGTGCTGTCGGCGTAACGCTGCCTGCTTGAATGGGTATTTCTCCATGCTGTCATTGGTACTGCTTTTAATCTGTTCGGCCGGCATGTAAACGAAGGCTTAATGTAACTGTCAACATCACCTAGCGGCGCTTCATTCAGAGGTCTAGTATGAGCCCCTATCCAGCCAGCCAGGAGGTCAGTCATGTCGGCGAAAAAGAAGCCAGTAAATACCCCGTTGCACTTGCTCCAACAGCTTTCAACAAGCCTGCTCGAACATTTGGAAAACGCCTGCTCTCAAGCAATGACCGACGCAGAAAAACTGCTCGCGAAATTGGAAAAGCAACGCGGCAAAGCGCAAGAAAAACTGCACAATTCCCGCATCAAATTGCAAGATGCCGCCACCGCCGGAAAAGCCAAGGCACAAGCTAAAGCTAAAGCAGGCGTGTCCGAACTAGAAGAGCTGCTGGACGCTCTCAAGTCTCGTCAGACTGAAACCCGCACCTACATTCTGCAGCTCAAGCGCGACGCCCAGGAAAGCCTGAAATTGGCCCAGGGTATTGGTCGTGTTAAAGAAGCCGTAGGCAAAACCTTGAGCTCGCGTGCTGCGAAGCCGGTAGCAGTCAAAGCGCCTGCGCCAGTTGTTGCTGCCAAGGCTCCGGCTAAAGTTGCTGCGGTGAAGGCTCCGGCTAAAACGGCCGCCAAAGCCCCTGTTGTTGCCAAGCCGGCTGCAAAACCTGCCGCTGCCAAGCCCGCGGTGAAAGCTGCTTCGAAAGCGCCTGCCGCTGCGAGTGCTGCAAAACCTGCTGCGAAGCCTGTCGCCGCCAAAACAGCAACCAAAGCTCCGGCTAAAGTAGCTGCTGCGAAACCGGCCGCTGCTGCAAAGCCAGCGGCTAAACCTGCTGTAAAAGCAGCGCCTAAAGCACCTGCTGCTAAAGCACCGGTTAAAGTTGCTGCTGCCAAGCCCGCCGCTAAACCGGTTGCGGCAAAAGCGGTCGCCAAGCCAGCAGCTAAACCTGCTGCGGCAAAAGCAGTTGCTAAACCCGCGCCAGTTAAGCCAGCGGCAAAGCCTGTCGCCGCTAAGCCTGCTGTTGCAAAACCGACTGTTGCAAAACCGGTTGCTGCAAAGCCGGCCGCCGCCAAGCCGGTCGCTAAGCCTGCAACACCGCCAGTGTCCACCGCGCCGACTGCAACCGCCCCAGCGGCGTCGGCTCCAGTGGCTTCTGCGCCAACACCTGCGACACCCGCTACTCCAGCCAGCGTTTCTTAAGCTTGGTTCGCCGCGACGCGCAGCACCTGCAGCGCGTCGCGGTTCTCTTGGGCAGCATCGGCGGCAAGTCCTTCCAGCCACGCCATCACATCCTGCGAAACGCCCACTGACCAATCCTGTGTCAGCGTCTCAAGCCGCGACAACAAAGTGCGTTCGGCTTCCAGTTCCAACCTCTTTACTTGTTCGCGAAAGGCCTTCAATTCGACGTCATCAGCGGCCGTATCGCGCCACCGTATCCGAATTGCCCTGAGTGGTTGCACCACGTCGTCGTACCAGGGCGCAGCCAATTGTCTGATTTCGCGCAAACGCTCCGGGCTGCAAAGCACCTTGCGATGTCCCAGCCACGCGCCGCACAGCAACGTGCAAACGTTGGCCCCGCTGGCTTGCAGGCGCAGACACGCCCCCTCTACACCCGGTTGGGCATAGATACACAAGGTAAAATTCCACAGATCAGAAGGCATAGTCATCTACTTGTTTCGGACGAAGCTGGTAGACTCCGCCGCCATTATGATTCGACTTCAAAACCTGACTTTACAGCGTGGCCCGCAACGTCTGCTAGAAGACGCCGAGTTAATGCTGCACGCCGGCCATAAAGCCGGCCTGATCGGCGCCAATGGCGCCGGCAAATCCAGCCTGTTCGCCTTGATGCGAGGTGAGCTGACCCCCGATTCTGGCGACTGTCTGCTGCCAGCCGATTGGCGGATCGCGCACATGCGTCAGGAGATCGAGACGCTCGAGCGCCTGGCCGTGGATTATGTCCTCGACGGAGACTTGCGTCTGCGTCAAGCACAGAGCGACCTGGCCGCCGCAGAAGAGGCGCACGACGGCGCCGCTCAAGCACGCTTCCACGCAGAGCTGGATGGCGCTGACGGCTACACAGCGGACGCCCGAGCGCGCAAATTGCTCGCTGGTCTGGGCTTCACCAACGAACAGATGGACCGACAGGTCGGAGATTTCTCCGGTGGCTGGCGGATGCGTCTGAACCTGGCGCAGGCACTCATGTGTCCGTCGGACCTGTTGTTGCTCGATGAGCCCACCAACCACTTGGACCTCGACGCCATTCTATGGCTTGAGGATTGGCTCAAGAGCTACACCGGCACCTTGCTACTGATTTCCCACGACAGGGATTTCCTCGATGCGGTGGTCGATCACATCGCCCACGTCGAACAGAAAAAAATCATTCTTTATCGTGGCGGCTACAGCGCTTTCGAGCGTGCCCGTGCCGAGCGCATGGCCCAGCAACAACAGGCGTACGACAAGCAGCAAGTGGCCCGCGCGCACATGGAAAAGTTTATTGCGCGCTTCAGGGCCCAGGCCACCAAGGCTCGTCAGGCACAAAGCCGGATGAAAGCGCTTGAGCGCATGGAAGAATTGTCGGCTGCCCACGTTGACTCGCCGTTCGACTTCACCTTCCGTGAATCCGATAAAATTTCCAGCCCGCTGCTCGATATGTCCGATGCGCGTTTAGGCTACGGCGAAAGAGCTGTTCTGGAGAAGGTCAAATTACAACTTACCCCCGGCGCCCGAATCGGCTTGCTGGGTCCCAACGGTGCGGGTAAATCGACGCTGATTAAAAACCTCGCCGGTGAGCTTGAGCCATTGAGTGGTCGGTTGGTGCGTGGTGAAAACCTGGTTGTGGGCTATTTTGCTCAGCATCAGTTGGACTCCCTTGATTCCAAAGCCAGCCCGTTGTTGCACCTGCAACGTATAGCGCCGACAGAACGCGAACAGACGTTGCGTGACTTCCTCGGCGGCTTCGACTTCCGTGGTCCACGTCTGGACGAGCCGGTGCTGAACTTCTCCGGCGGCGAAAAAGCTCGACTGGCGTTATCGTTGATTGCTTGGGGCAAGCCGAACCTGCTGCTGCTCGATGAGCCCACCAACCACTTGGACTTGGAGATGCGCCTGGCACTGACCATGGCCCTTCAGGAGTTCAGTGGTGCCGTACTGGTGGTCTCTCACGATCGACACTTGCTGAAAAGCACCACCGACGATTTTCTGTTGGTGGCTGACGGCCAAGTGCAACCCTTCGATGGCGACCTCGAAGACTATGCACGCTGGCTAGTGGATTATCGTCTGCGCAATGCGCCGGTCAGCAACACGCCGGTCAACCCCGATAAAACCGACAAAAAGGCTCAGCGCCAACAGGCGGCGGCTTTGCGTCAACAGTTGGCACCGCACAAGCGCGAGGCTGACAAGCTCGAACGTGACCTGGGCACGCTGCATGAGAAACTGTCCACGGTCGAAGCCGCTTTGGCTGACAGCACGAACTATGAAGCGGCGAACAAAGACAAGCTGCGCGACTTGCTGGCCGATCAGGCGAAACTGAAAATTCGGGAAGCCGAGCTGGAAGAAACCTGGATGGAAGCGCTAGAGTTACTGGAAAGCATGCAGGCCGAGTTGGAAGCGCTTTCTTCATAACTGCCGAGGTGAATGATGTTGCTTGAAACATGGCTGGCGTTCTTTGCTGCTTGTTGGGTGATCAGCCTGTCCCCAGGCGCGGGTGCAATTGCGTCGATGTCATGCGGATTACGCTACGGCTTCTGGCGCGGTTACTGGAACGCTCTCGGTTTACAAATTGCCTTGGTGCTACAAATCGCCATCGTCGCGGCGGGCCTGGGCGCTGTGCTTGCCACCTCGGCTTTGGCGTTCAGCCTGATCAAATGGTTCGGTGTACTTTATCTGGTGTATCTCGCGGTCAAACAGTGGCGCGCGCTGGCCATCGACATGGCTGATCACGACGCGGTACGTCCGATTGGTCGGCCTTTAAGCCTGATCATGCGCGGGTTTCTGGTGAACATCAGCAACCCGAAAGCGTTAGTGTTCATGCTGGCTATTCTGCCGCAGTTCATCAATCCGCTGCAGCCCTTACTGGCTCAATACCTGATCATTGCCCTGACCATGGTCGCGGTCGACCTGACAGTCATGGCCGGTTATACCGGGCTCGCCTCACGCGTACTGCGCTTGCTGCGCACGCCTAAACAGCAGCGCCAGATGAACCGCACGTTCGCAGGACTGTTCGTTGGCGCCGCTGCGTTTCTGGCCACAATCCATCGCGCTGCGGATTGATCCAGACGCTCCCCGTTGCGGGGAGCGAATTCATTTGCCGAAACGCCTCAGTGTCATCAGCGCAATATCGTCGGCGCCTCATCACGGGGCAGGTTATTGCGCGGCAATGCTGTATCGCTGCCACCGTTAAAGCCTACTAACTGTTCTTTCAATTGGCGTGCAACGTCTTCGCCAATTGATTTCGACACGTCCCGGACCACGCGGCCCCGGTTAAGCGAGACGTGCTGGTCATAGCCGTTTACCAGTTTAGTGTCCTGACCCTCACCCATCGCGGTGAACGCCGACGTGATCTCGAAGGTGCGGGTATTGATCAAGCTGAAGCTGCTTACCAGTGTCAGGCCCATGACCGCCGAATGGCTGTCGGTATTGGCAATCGCAGACACGTCCTGACGGAAGTCGATGTCCGATACCGTGCCGAATAGTACGAAGTCCGCGCCTTTGAAGTTGCCGCTCTTGATCCGCTTGATCACGTCATAGACGTCTTCACGGGACTTGGCGGTGTAAGGCGTGCCCTGCACCAGCTGGAACATCCCGGACTTGAGAATCTCGCCCTTGATGTCGCCGCTGAATTTACGCAGCTCTCCCTGTTCGATGTAACTGGTGCGGCTTTCGTATTCGTTGTAAGTCGCCGAAGCACTTGCCTGATACGCGTTTGCCTGGATATTGGTTTGCGCTGAAACAGTGTGAATGTATTGCTCCACACGCTGTTCGAATGCCAGGTCAGTGACTGCGATTTTTGGCGCCGCCTGCACGCCGACGGCGCACATCAGCCCGAGAATACCGATCCATGCACGCATTGTTCAACGCTCCGTTGTTTTGCGGATTTCTTTTTCGTCCATCCATTCAGCCAAGCCGCTATCGACATCGATCAATTGCAGGCTGAACTTGTAAAACACGTCTTTAACGTCGCTGCTGCGCTTGACGATCGAGCTGATCGACCCTTCAAGGCGATATTTGGCCGCGATCATGTTGCCGGTCTTATTGACGGTCGACGCTTTATACAAACCGCTCTGATTTTGCAGCTTGAGTTGATCTACCTGACTTTGCATATCGGTGTTGTCGCTAGCAAAGCGGGCAGTGCCGGTTTTCATCAATTGAGTCTTGATCGACGTGGTGATCTCACGGGTATCGATGTACTCGCTGGTCTTGTTTTTAACGTCGTACACCTGAACCACCGGGCGGCCTTGCAAGATGCCGGACTGAGCCAAGGAGCGGGTCATGGTTTCAGCGATGGTTTGCAGGTCAGTCGAACCAAACTCATTGGTGACCAACTCCACAGCCTTGGTATCGCCGTAGCTGATATTTTTTCCGCCGAGGACCGGGGAATTAGATGCACAGCCACCCACCAATAAGGCAACCAGTACGACCAGTGAAAAGCGTGCGAAAAGCATCTTGGGACTCTCTTGAATAATCGAACTAAATAGGAAGGGTTGGTTAAGGCGTTTTCACTTCGATACGAAAGTCAGTGGCCCTTGGCACAGGTGCAATGCTTGCCAGAAAGCTGGTCTGCGAACCGTACAATGTCTGGCTTTTCCACGTCTCTTCATCGGCAACCGGGAAGCCGTCGTTACCGAGCCAAGCGAAGCGGTAGTACAAGGTCGTGTTACTGCTGCTGGTGTTGCTCAGTGCGGCTTTGACGGTCAAAAAGCCGTTTTCTCGGGCAACACGCATTGCGCCGATTTCGACATTCTTCAATGTGCCCATCGCGACCACTTTGCTAGCGGCGCTGCCCGGCGCAGGTGGCGGTGGTGGTGTGACGCAGCCGACCAGCAGGGCAAAGCCCATCAGGCCAAAAATTTTGATACGCATAGATGCGCTCCGTTTAAGGTTGTTTGATGCTGGCCAGTGCTTGTGGCACGTCTGATGGCACGACATGGGAGGCGACGCCGGTGGCGTAAACTTGATTGCCGATCACCCGCACGGTGATGACTTGGTAGCGCCGATCAACGTTGATCTGAACGTGTCGGCCACCCTGAGCCGAAGGCAGGCTTAGTTGGTGTTCACCTTGTTTCATGCGCAGGCGGGCAACTTGAGTGGTATCGGGCAGGGTGCGCCAAGTACGGGTGTCAGCGCCTTCGGTAACGGCTGAAGCAATACCCAGTACCAGGCCGGCCATTGGATTGGCTTTGTTCAGTTGAGCCTGAGCCACGCTGCGGGTAATTGCGCGCACAGAGGTGCGCAAAATGATGCCCGGCATGTCGTCGCGTAATGCGCGGCGTGACATTGCGGTGGTGCTGTTGAGTAGCGTCAGGTTGAGCGGCTGGCCATCCAATCCGATTTGGCTAAACGCAGCAGTCGAAAGATCCGGTTTAATCACCGGAAAAGACAACGCGGTTATCACAATATTGTTGTTGATGGGTAGCGGCAATGGGATCCGAATGGAGTCACGGGCCGGAGCAAAACCGCTCTGCACGACGATCAGTACATCGCTGTCAGTGCCGGCGCCAGCGTTGTCGAGATTCAATAGCGCTTGGTTGAGCAGAGGCGTATCAGGGCGCAGTTCGGCGGCCTGACGATAACCCGGCGCGGCTAGGCCTCGCTCGCCAAGCGCTTCGTAAACGAAACCTGATAGGTAATGACTGAACGCGCTCTGGTAGCTGTTTTTCAGGCCAATGACGTCCGGTGCATTCAAGCTTTCTACCGGATAACCCTTAAGGTCTTTGAATTCGGTTTTGACGCCACGGTTTTGGGCATCCTGTTCGCTTTTGAGGTATTCCTTGTCGCGCAACCCGGCGATCACAGCCTCACGTTCGTGGGTCTTCTTGATCTCGGTGCGCGCGTCTTCAAAATCGTTTTGCGCCAGCAGATTCAGGGCCATCTGCGTGGTCAGCATGACTTTTTCGTAATCGTAGCCTTCGTAGCGCCGGACTTTGTCATTGACCAGATAACTGCCGAACTGGCTGAGGTACTTATCAGTGTCCAGCTTGACCGAATCTTCCCAAGCCAATACCACTCGGTCGGCAGCATGCCACGCAGTCTGGCTGCCAGCGAAGTCGCCTTTGGATTGGAGCAACTCACCTTTTTCGAAGTAATAAAGCAGGTCTTTATCTTCGCCGGTGTTGTTTTTTTCCAGGGTCAATAGCGCACCATCAACATTGCCGGTGGCTAACTGTTGGTTGGTTTCTTTCAGTTCTGTATCGTAGCTGCGAAAGGCGGCGCAACCTGCCAGTTGCGTTACTGCAACTAACGCAAGCGCAGTCATTGGACGAAATGCCATGAGTTCTTCTATCCCTGAAAGTCGACAGCCGGCGGAGAGCGCCGATTAGATGAGCGATTTAATGCGGGGCGGAGTATAAGCTTGAGTAGTAGCAAAACAATGGCTAATTGGCATTATGTGATGGCTTTTTTGGCGCCAAACATAATCCTGCATCCTTTTGGAGCTGTCCTATGCGCGTTTGGATAGATGCCGACGCTTGTCCTCGGCCAGCGAAGGACCAAGTCATCAAATTCGCCCTGAAGCGTCAGTTCGAGGTGCTGCTGGTGGCGGGACAAAGCCAGATCAAACCCAACTACAGCCTCGTTAAATTGATCGTGGTTCCCAGTGGGCCAGATGCAGCCGACGACTATCTGGTCGAGCACTCAGTGCCTGGCGATCTGGTGATTTGTAGTGACGTGCCATTGGCGGATCGGTTGATCAAGAAGGGGATTGCGGCTCTAGACCCTCGCGGTCGCGAGTTTGATCCGCAGAACATGGGCGAGCGTTTGGCGGTTCGTAACCTGTTTACGGACCTGCGCGATCAGGGCCAAATGAGCGGCGGCCAAGCCCCCCATGGTGATCGTGAGAAACAAGCATTCGCCAATGCGCTGGACAGAATACTTACCCGCCTGGCGCGTGAGTTTCCCAGAATCTAGGCCCGACACAAATCCTCTGTAGGAGTCTTGGGAGCGAATTCACGCCGCCACTTCACGGTCCTGCATCAGCTCGATTACACGGTCTACCAGCTTGTTGATCCCCGACGCGGCTTCGCTTATCGACTGGGCGATCATATACGCCGGGGTGCTGACCAGTTTTCGTGCCCGGTCCTCGACGATATCTCCCACTGTGCATTCCTGATGAGTGCCGCCCATTTTGTTGATGGCTTTCGCCGTGGCCGCATCATTGCCAACCGTGCAAGTAACGCCAGGGCCATAGATTTTGGCAGCAAGGGCAGGGGACACGCAGATCAACCCCACCGGTTTACCTGATTCGGCAAATGCCTCCGCCAGCGCCAGAAGCTCCGTTTGAACGCTGCAATTGGCACCTTCCACGGCGAAGTTGGATAGATTTTTTGCTGCGCCAAATCCACCCGGAATGATCAACGCATCAAACTCGTCGGCGTCGGCCTCACGAATATCCTTGATCGCGCCACGGGCGATACGCGCTGACTCGACCAGGACGTTGCGCGACTCGGGCATCTCCTCGCCAGTCAGGTGGTTGATCACATGATGCTGCGCGATATTGGGCGCGAAACATTGCACCTCTACACCGCGTTGATCCAGGCGCAGTAAGGTAAGAACGCTTTCGTGAATTTCCGCACCGTCCTGAACACCGCATCCGGAAAGAATGACCGCCACTTTCTTTTGCATCGCCTTTGCTCCCGTTCATAGCGCAGGTTGGGTGGTCCTGCGCCAAGTGACTCCAGAAAAATGGGCTTGAAGAATGTCGTTAAATGTCCACTAATTTGTCATTCGCTGCCATAGAGTTTTGCGAACCAGAGCGAATCTTAGATGGATCGTAACTACGGCGTAGTGTTCATTCTTTGGGGCGTGCCGCTAAGGGCTAGGCGTGAATATTGTGAGCGGCGGACTCGCTGGGGCGTTATTGGCTGACGTGTTGCTGAGCGCATACGGATTGTAGTGCGCGCGGAGACAGTTCATTCATCTGGCGAGTTTTTGATCTCGGCCATTTCGGCTTCGCGCTTGGATGATTCAAGTTTTTTCGCGACACGGGCAGCCTTGATCCGACGACGTAACCACAATGCGCCGCCGACGATTAGCAAGGCACCCAGCACCCAAAGCTCGTAGCGCTTGACGTTGCCCAGCAACCCCTCAAGCAGGGCACCAAAGTGATACGCGGCGGCGCCCAGTGCAGCCGCCCATACGGCGGCACCCAAACCATTCAGCAATAAGTAGCGTCCAGGTGGATAGCCCGACAAGCCGATAGCCACCGGCATGACCGTGCGTAGGCCATACACAAAGCGGAAACTCAGCACCCAGATGTCGGGGTGTCTGCGGATGTGCTCCAGCGCCTTATCGCCCAACAACTGCCAGCGTGGTTTGCGCGCCAGTAATTTGCGGCCGTGTTTTCGCCCCAGGAAATACCAAAGCTGATCGCCGGCGTAGCTTCCGAAGAAAGCGACCACCACCACCAGGTTGATATCCATGTATCCGCGGAACGCAAGGAAGCCGGCGAGGACAAGAATCGTCTCACCTTCAAAAAAGGTTCCTAGAAAGAGGGCAAAGTAGCCGAATTCCTGCAATAAATGTTGGAGCATTATATGGATGCTGGCGAAATGAACGCGCAGCCTAACTCGCCGAAGCCATTCAGGAAAGTGTGGATATGTGTCTCGACGTGAAGAATTCCTACAATGGCATCAGCTGCGTCCCACGGTCGCAGGGTTAGGCAGAGCTGTCATACATTGGTCATAATGACGGCTTATAACTGTCACGCTTGCCCGCCTGCGCGGGCTTCAGGAGTCTTGCCGTGAGCTTTACCCCCGCTAGCCGCTTGTTTCCTTCAACTCGCCTGCGACGTAACCGCCGCGACGAATTTTCCCGTCGTCTGGTTCGTGAACATGTTCTGACCGTCGATGATCTGATTCTCCCGGTGTTTGTACTCGACGGCGAAAACCGACGCGAGACAATCGCATCAATGCCTGGCGTAGAGCGTCTGAGCATCGACTTGCTGCTGATAGAAGCTGAGGCTTGGGTTGCGCTGGGCATTCCCGCGTTGGCTTTGTTCCCGGTAACGCCGCCTGAGAAAAAATCCCTTGATGGCGCGGAAGCCTGGAACCCCGAAGGTATTGCTCAGCGCGCCACCCGCGCCCTGCGTGACCGCTTTCCGGAGCTAGGCGTCATTACTGATGTTGCACTGGACCCGTTCACTACGCACGGTCAGGATGGCATTCTTGATGAGGATGGCTACGTGCAGAACGACATCACCGTCGACGCACTGGTCAAACAAGCGTTGTCGCACGCCGCTGCGGGTGCTCAAGTGGTTGCGCCTTCTGACATGATGGACGGTCGGATTCAGGCGATCCGTGAAGCACTGGAATTGGCTGATCACGTTAACGTGCGGATCATGGCTTATTCAGCCAAGTACGCCAGCGCCTACTACGGTCCGTTTCGCGATGCGGTGGGTTCTGCACTGAACCTGGGCAAAGCCAACAAGGCGTCCTATCAAATGGACCCGGGCAATAGCAACGAGGCGCTGCACGAAGTCGCTGCTGACTTGTCTGAAGGCGCAGACATGGTGATGGTTAAACCTGGCATGCCATACCTGGATATTTTGTTCCGGGTCAAAGAAGAATTCAAAGTGCCGACCTTCGTTTATCAGGTCAGCGGTGAATACGCGATGCACATGGCAGCGATCCAGAATGGCTGGCTGAGTGAGGGGGTGATACTGGAATCCCTCACCGCTTTCAAACGTGCAGGCGCCGACGGCATTCTCACTTACTTTGCCGTTCGTGCCGCTCAACTGCTAAAAGGGCAGTAGCCCAAACAGGAACACCCATGAATACCGAAGGACTCACCGAAGAAGCTGTTCAGATCGCCGTTCAGGACACTCAGCCTGTGGTTGAGCAGAGCATCGAAGTGGTGCCGATTCCAGAGCCGGTATCGGCGCCAGTCCCGCATCCTGTCGTTCATAACCTGGACGACAGCAGCCTGTATATCCATCGCGAGCTGTCGCAGCTGCAGTTCAACATTCGCGTACTGGAACAGGCGCTGGACGAGTCTTACCCATTGCTGGAGCGGCTGAAGTTTCTGCTGATCTTTTCCAGCAACCTCGATGAGTTCTTCGAAATTCGTGTCGCCGGCTTGAAGAAGCAGATCACTTTTGCCCGTGAACAAGCGGGCGCAGATGGTTTGCAACCGCACCAGGCCTTGGCCAGGATCAGCGAGCTGGTCCATGGTCACGTTGATCGCCAATACGCGATTCTCAACGACATTCTGCTGCCGGAGCTGGAAAAACATCAGGTCCGCTTCATTCGTCGTCGTTACTGGACGGCCAAGCTCAAAGCCTGGGTCCGTCGCTATTTTCGTGACGAGATCGCCCCGATCATCACCCCGATCGGCCTCGATCCGACACACCCGTTCCCGTTGCTGGTCAACAAAAGTCTGAACTTCATCGTTGAGCTGGAAGGCATTGATGCCTTCGGTCGCGATTCCGGTTTGGCGATCATCCCGGCACCGCGGTTGTTGCCACGGGTCATCAAGGTGCCCGAAGAGGTCGGCGGCGCAGGGGACAATTTCGTATTCCTGTCATCAATGATTCACGCGCACGCCGATGACTTGTTCCAAGGCATGAAGGTCAAGGGCTGCTATCAGTTCCGCCTGACGCGAAATGCTGATTTGGCGGTCGACACCGAAGACGTAGAAGACTTGGCCCGCGCGCTGCGTGGCGAGTTGTTCTCGCGCCGCTACGGTGATGCTGTGCGCCTTGAGGTGGCAGATACCTGCCCGAAACACCTGGCTGACTATTTGTTGAAGCAGTTCAACCTCAGTGAAACTGAGCTGTACCGCGTCAACGGTCCGGTCAACCTGACGCGTTTGTTCAGCATCACCAGCCTGGACAGCCATCCAGAGCTGCAATACACGCCGTTTACGCCGGCAATTCCCAAGCTATTGCAGAACAGTGAAAACATTTTCAACGTCATCAGCAAGCAGGATATTTTGCTGTTGCACCCGTTCGAGTCTTTTACGCCCGTCGTTGATTTGCTGCGTCAGGCTGCAAAAGACCCGCATGTACTGGCCGTTCGGCAGACGCTGTACCGCAGTGGCGCCAACTCGGAAATCGTTGATGCTTTGGTCGATGCCGCACGTAACGGCAAAGAAGTCACGGCGGTGATCGAGTTGCGAGCGCGGTTCGATGAGGAGTCCAACCTGCTCCTGGCCAGCCGTCTGCAAGCGGCCGGTGCGGTGGTGATCTACGGCGTTGTCGGCTTCAAGACCCATGCCAAAATGATGTTGATCCTGCGCCGAGAGGCCGGTGAAATTGTAAGGTACGCACACTTGGGTACCGGCAACTACCACGCCGGTAACGCTCGCCTGTACACCGACTACAGCCTACTGACCTCTGACGACGCGCTGTGTGAAGACGTCGGCAAATTGTTCAGCCAGTTGATCGGTATGGGTAAAACGTTGCGCATGAAGAAGTTACTGCATGCGCCGTTCACCCTGAAGAAAGGCATGCTCGACATGATCGCCCGCGAGATGCAGTTCGCGCTCGATGGCAAGCCGGCGCACATCATTGCCAAGTTCAACTCGCTGACCGATCCGAAGATCATCCGCGCTCTGTATAAGGCCAGTCAGTCAGGCGTGCGCATTGATTTGGTCGTGCGCGGCATGTGCTGCCTGCGGCCAGGCATCGCCGG
The DNA here is from genome assembly GCF_026224925.1 of Pseudomonas sp. Classification (GTDB taxonomy): domain Bacteria; phylum Pseudomonadota; class Gammaproteobacteria; order Pseudomonadales; family Pseudomonadaceae; genus Aquipseudomonas. Next base: position 19,405 of record NZ_JAMFRV010000768.1, read on the forward strand.
TGTATCGCACAATATTCACGTGCGCTCGATCATCGGTCGCTTCCTTGAACACACACGGGTGTTCTACTTCCTCAATGGCGGCGAAGAGCAGATGTATCTGTCGAGCGCCGACTGGATGGAGCGCAACCTCGATAAGCGCGTCGAGACGTGCTTCCCGGTTGAGGGCAAGAAGTTGATTCTGCGGGTGAAGAAGGAGCTGGAAAGTTACCTGACTGATAACACCCATGCATGGATTCTGCATTCGGACGGCCGCTACACGCGCAGCACGCCGACCGGCAACCAGAACCCTCGCAGTGCCCAGGCGACGCTGCTGGAGCGCCTGAGCAGCCCGCTGCTTAGCGTACGCTGAAGACGATACCGACGCGGGCCAACCACTCCGCTTCCAGCGCGAAGTCGGCCTGAGTCAGTTGATTGTTTTCCAGCCAGCCATCTGGAAACAGTACATCAAGGCTTTGATCGTTGGCATGCAACACCACTTGTGGCATCGCTTGGGTGCCGCGAATGTGGTGGAACAGAATCGCGAAGCGCAGCAATACGCACAGGCGAATCAGCTTGATGCCTTCTATGCCGAAATCGGCAAATTTGTCTTTGGGAATGTTCCGTCGGTGGCCTCGCACCAGAAGCGCCAGCATTTGCTGGTCTTCGCGGGAGAATCCGGCCAGGTCCGAGTGCTCGATCAGGTAAGCACCGTGCTTGTGGTAGTGATAGTGGGCGATGTCCAGACCCACTTCGTGCACCTTGGCGGCCCAGCGCAGCAACTCTCGATATAAATCGTCTTCCAGATCCCACGCCACGGCCACTTGCTCAAGCGAGTGCAGGGCTTTTTTCTCGACCCGTGCGGCTTGGTCAAGGTCGACGTGGTAACGCTCCATCAGCGAGTTCAGCGTGCGCTCACGCACGTCTTCATGCTGATAGCGCCCCATTAGGTCATAGAGCACGCCTTCGCGCAGGGCGCCCTCACAGTGGTCCATGCGCTTGAGTTCCAGCGCGTCAAAGATGGCTTCGAGAATCGCCAGGCCTGCCGGAAAAATTGCTCGGCGGTCGGGCTTGATACCGTCGAAGTCGATTTTATCGACATCGCCGAGTTTGATTATCTTGCGCTTGAGCCAGGCCAGGCCTTCGGCGTTTACCTCGCCAGTGCCATGCCCGCCCGCTTTAAGGGCCAAACCGATAGCGCGAATGGTGCCGGATGAACCAATCGCTTCATCCCAGCTAAGACGGTGCAGGGCATGCTCGATGCTCATGATCTCCAGGCGCGCTGCGGTGTAAGCCTGGGCGTAGCGTGCCGGAGTGACTTTGCCGTCTTTGAAATAGCGCTGCGTGAAGCTGACACAGCCCATTTGCAGGCTTTCACGCAGCAGCGGTTCGAAGCGCTGGCCGATAATAAATTCGGTACTGCCGCCACCAATGTCTGCCACCAGCCGTTTGCCGGGCGCGTCAGCCAATGTGTGTGAGACGCCGAGGTAAATCAGGCGGGCTTCTTCACGGCCTGAGATGACTTCTACCGGGTGGCCGAGAATCTCTTCGGCACGACGGATAAAATCCACCCGATTACGCGCTTCACGCAGGGCGTTGGTGCCGACGATCCGTACGGCGCCGCCCTCCATACCGTTGATCAGTTGGGCAAATCGCTTGAGGCAGTCAAGCCCCCGCTGCATGGACTCTTCAGTGAGGAGGCGCTCATCAGTAATTCCTGCTGCCAACTGAACCTTCTCGCCGAGCCGCTCTAGAATGCGGATTTCGCCCGCATTCGCTTTGGCCACGACCATATGAAAGCTGTTCGAGCCCAGGTCGATAGCGGCGATCAATGAAAGATTTTTGGTAGGGGACGCAGGCATGATCAAAGGGTTCCAGTCGATAACCCCGTCATCCTGCCACGATCCATCCCCGGCGCCAACGCGAAGCGTCGTGAGTGGTGTGTCAGACGGTCCGCGTGATGCTCTTCCCGAATGAGTTCGGTCCCACATCTATGGCGAAAAACCTGTGTGCGAATTCATTCGCGAAGAGGCCCGGTCAGGCGCCGTGTTCTACCGACCCGATAAAATTCGCCAGTTCCGGCGTACGCGGGTTGGCGAAGAGAATTTTCGGATCGCCAGTTTCGTGAACCTTGCCTTCGTGCATGAACACCAGTTTGTCGCCGACTTCCCGGGCAAAGCGCATTTCATGGGTAACCATGATCAGGGTCATGCCGTCCTTGGCCAACTGGCGCACGACGCTGAGCACTTCGTTCACCAGTTCAGGGTCCAGTGCTGAGGTGATCTCATCGCACAGCAACACTTTGGGTGACATCGCCAATGCGCGAGCAATCGCCACGCGCTGTTGCTGGCCGCCGGACAAGCGATCAGGGAATGCATCAAATTTTTCCCCCAGGCCGACGCGCTCCAGCATCTGCCGTGCAAGCTGAGCCGCCTTGGCTTTAGATGCTTTTTGCACCACCTGTGGCGCGAGCATGACGTTTTCGCCAACGCTCAAGTGCGGGAACAGATTGAACTGCTGAAACACCATGCCGACTTTTTGCCGCAAGCTGCGCAGGTCGGCGCGGGCGGCATCGAGGTATTCGCCATCAACCTCAATCACGCCGTCGTTGATCGATTCCAGGCCATTGAGTGTGCGCAGCAGGGTACTTTTGCCCGAGCCGCTGCGGCCGATGATCGCGACCACCTGGCCCTCTTCAACGGTTAGGTCGATGCCTTTGAGTACGTGATGATCGCCGTAGTATTTATGCAGGGCGGAAATTCTAAGCAGCGGCATGCAGTCTCCTTTCCAGGTAGCGGGCGCTGAGCGACAAGGGGTAGCAAAGCAGGAAGTAGCCGAGGGCGACGAAGCCGTAGACCATGAACGGTTGAAAGGTTGCGTTGGCCAGCATGCCGCCGGTTTTGGTGAGCTCGGTGAAGCCAATAATCGAAGTCACGGCAGTGCCCTTGACCACTTGCACCGAGAATCCCACTGTCGGCGCCACTGCGATGCGCATGGCCTGCGGCAGAATCACATAACGCAATTGCTCCAGCGGTGACAGCGCAAGGCTGGCTGACGCTTCCCACTGGCCATGGGCAATCGATTCCACACAGCCACGCCAGATTTCTGCCAAGTACGCACTGGTGAATAGGGTCAAGGCCAGCGACGCGGCCAGCCAAGGCGAAATGTCGATGCCCAGCAGCGCGACGCCAAAGAACACCAGAAACAACTGCATCAACAACGGTGTGCCTTGAAACAGCTCGATGTACACCCGCGCCAGCCAGCGAGGAGCGCTCAGCGTGGAAATGCGCAGGGTCATCACCAGCAGGCCAATGACCCCGCCACCGATAAAGGCCACCAGCGACAACGCCACGGTCCATTGCAGGCCGATGAGCAGGTTGCGCACAACGTCCCAAAGAGTGAAATCCATCAGCCATTCCTCGATATATAGCGGCGCCCGACCCATGCCAGCAACTGGCGTATCAGCACTGCCATGACCAAATAGATCAGCGTGGTGACGATGTACGTTTCGAAGGCCCGGAAGTTGCGCGATTGAATGAAGTTGGCGGCGAAGCTCAGCTCTTCAGTGGCGATCTGCGAGCAGACTGCCGAGCCGAGCATGACGATGATGATTTGGCTGGTCAGCGCGGGCCACACTTTGCCCAAGGCGGGGATTAGCACGACATACCGAAAGGCTTCGGCACGGGTCATGGCCAGCGCCGCCGCCGCTTCGAGTTGGCCACGTTGGATGGCCTGAATGCCGGCGCGGATGATCTCGGTTGAATAAGCCCCAAGATTGACCACCATCGCCAATACCGCGGCCTGCCACTCAGAAATCTGTATGCCCAACGATGGCAAGCCGAAGAAGATGAAAAATAGCTGCACCAAAAAGGGCGTATTGCGGATCAGCTCGACGTAAACGCCGAAGATTGCCGAGAACGGGCGTATGTTCCACGCCCTGCATACGGCGCCGACAATGCCTAGGCTAATGCCGAAAAGCGTGCCGATGGCGGTCAACTCAAGGGTAAACAAGGCCCCGCGCAGCAATAAATGCGCGTTTTGCAGGACCGGTACGAAATCAAAGTGATAAGCCATGGCGGGCGCTCCCGATCAAAAGCCGGGCGGCAGCGGTTGTTTTAGCCACGCTTGGGAGTTTTTCTCCAGCGCACCGTCGGTAAGGGCTGTGGCCAGGATTTCGTTGACCTTGGCCAGCAGCTCGGGCTCATTTTTATTCACCCCGACATACACCGGTGAATCCTTGAGTTTCACTTTGAGCGCAGGGATGCGTTTGGGGTTGCGTTCGCTGATGGCGACCATGACCACGTTGCCGCTGGCGATCAGATCGACTTGGCCTGCGAGGTAGGCGGCGATGGTTGAGTTGTTGTCTTCAAAGCGCTTGATCGTCACGCCTTCCGGGGCCACGTTAGTTAGCTCGATATCTTCAATCGCGCCTCGGGTCACGCTGATGGTTTTGCCGACCAAATCAGGCAAATCCTTGATAGGTGCGTCGGGAGGACCGAAAACGGCCAGGTAGAACGGCGCATAGGATCGCGAAAAGTCGATGACTTTTTCGCGGTCGAGGTTTTTGCCCAGGCTGGAAATCACCAGATCAACCTTGCCAGTGGTCAAAAACGGAATGCGGTTGGTGCTGTTGACCGGGGTCAGCACCAGTTTGACCTTCAATTGATCCGCCAACAGTTGCGCGGTATCAATGTCCAGGCCGCGAGGCTTCATGTCCGGGCCGACCGAGCCGAACGGTGGGAAATCCTGAGGCACAGCGACCTTCAATACGCCTCGGCTCATCACGTCATCAAGGCCGTTGGCGTGAGCCGGCGCCTGGCTGAGCATCAAGCTGGCAAACAGGGCGCTGAGTAGCGCGCTGTAACACTTATTCATAGGAAGACTCCGAGTCGTTCGAAAGGCATGTCCATATCAGTGCACAGCGCATGCCAGCGCCTGGCAGCAACGTAATAGCCGGGATCCAAAGGTCTGAATAAGTGCGGCTGTGATGCTTTGTGGGATGTGGCGCCCTAATTTGGCGCGTGGCGATGCACTGCGGTTGTGCTCGATCTGTCACTTCAAGGCGCGTGGCTATTGCCTGACTCATGCAGGACCATAGTAAGAGTCAATCACGCTTGGCTTCCTGTACGCGCGTAGTCCCGCTATGATGGGCCACGATTTATTGCCTACGACCTCGGAGACCTTCCATGAGTAGCGACCTTATTAAGCACGTCAGCGACGCCAGCTTCGAATCCGAAGTCCTCAAGGCTACTGGCCCTGTACTTGTTGATTACTGGGCTGAATGGTGTGGCCCGTGCAAGATGATTGCCCCGGTACTGGACGAAATCGCCGGCACCTATGAAGGCAAGCTGACCATCGCCAAACTGAACATTGACGAGAACCAGGAAACCCCGGCCAAGCATGGCGTGCGTGGTATTCCGACCTTGATGTTGTTCAAGAACGGTGAAGTCGCCGCGACCAAGGTCGGTGCTTTGTCGAAGTCGCAACTGACCGCATTTCTCGACAGCAATATCTGATTCACTTAAAGCCCCGCAAATAGCGGGGTTTTTTATGGGGCAGGGACTAGACTCCCTCAAAGTCCAGTGTTACATTCGGCCCCGCAATGGTTTCTCCATTGCCCCCTGCTAGCCGTCGCCGACGCTCTCCTTTCGAATAAGTACGCGATCCTGTCGCTTTCTCTGCGGCGCGGCCTCATTAAGCCCAAAGCTTAATTCCCCCTCCCATACATGATTACGTCATTCCTATATGAACCTGACTGAACTCAAGCAAA
>NZ_JAMFRV010000769.1 GCF_026224925.1 Pseudomonas sp.
CTGTCTGGGCTCCCTCGCCCGATTTCAAAGAAGCCAAGGGAGTGATTGCGAACTATGTCCAGGCGCTGACCAAGGCGACGCCATCGCGGGTGGTCGCGCTCTCATCGATGGGCGCGAACAGAACCAGCGGGCTGGGGATGATCATGGCCCTGTCGCTTCTAGAGCAAGGATTTCGCGACCTGAAATTGCCGATCGCCTATGTGCGCGCCGGCGGTTTTTTCGAAAACTTCCTCTACGGCTTACAGGTTGCCCAGGGTGGCACGCTCCCCGTCTACTACAACCCGACAGATCGGAAATCGACCATGGTCGCGACCAATGATATCGGCGCCGAGATCGCAGCGCTTCTAACCGGGCCGGCATGGTTGGAGCATAGGGTCATCGAACTCGGTTCGATGGTCAGCGCGGATGAAGTAGCGACACAGTTGGGGGAAGTCTTGAAGGTCGACGTCAAAGCTTTTGCTATCCCGCGGGCCGGGTGGTCGGCGGCGTTTGAGCAGTTCGGCATTCCGAAGGGCCAGACGGGACCGGCCGAAGCGATGTTTGACGCCGTCAACTCAGGCTGGATGGACCTCGGGGTCGAGGGTACGGAGCACGTCCCGGGCGCGACGTCCGCCCGCGATGTCTTCGCGGCGGCCCAGAAGGCCGCTACAGCGTAGGTCCGCGGATCAGCGGTTCGGAACCTACTCCGGAAACTCGCATCCCCATCGCGATTCTGGCAGAGAGACCGAAACAGCCCGATCTCCCGGGAGCAGACATCACCGAGGGCGATGCTCGCGACCAACACCTGATTGAAGCTGACACCCGTCCTGTGGTGGGAGGTGGTCTCGTAGATCATCTTTTCCAGCCGCAGCATTCCTCGAAAATCAGCCAGCTTGTCGGTCAGGCGGTCACGCCATTTCTCGGCAGCAAACTCATCATTCAAGGTCGTACAAATGTCTAAAATCTCTTTGCGCCAAGCCTTGCCCTTAGCCCTTGCCGCTTTCTTCGTCGTGGGTTCACTCAGCAACATCTTCGCTCCAGGATCTATCTACGAGGAATATCTCAAATGGGGATACCCGAGCTGGTTCCATTTCGTGACCGGATCGCTGGAACTCACTGCTGCCATTCTGCTTTTTCGGGCGCCGAGTCGCCTGTTAGGCTCGGCGCTCGGCTGCACTGTCATGTTTGCCGCCCTCGCGACCGTCATCATCCACGGCGAATACGGGCACGCTGTGCCACCACTCGTCGTGGTGACATTGTCACTTGTGGTCGGCTGGATAAGCAGGCGCAAGCGGATGGCGCTAGCCGAACCGAGCTGACGCAGGGGGCTGCCTTTCGCGCGCTGTCGCCAGCAGCCACAAAGCAAGCCTCCAACGGTCGCTGCCGGGCAACTTGATGGACGTTCCGACCGGCAGGTTTTAGCCCTTGCTGTGTGAAAACGCATGCGCCGTTTTGAAGCCTGCGTTGCTACGTAAAATCTGGCAGCGTTTGGGCTAATCAGCAGGCCGGAAATTTGCGTAGGAACGCGATTTTCGTTCCAGTTCTGACGGTCAAACCTGCTCTAAAACGTTTTCACACAGCCTGGACCCAAACCTGCCATTAATGCTTCATCTCAGGGCGTACGAGATGTCTGAAAACCGCCTAACGGAAATCGAACATTTCTCTTTGGGCACGAGCTTTTGGTCAGCGTTTCCCAGCGTTCAACCCATAGTTCGAATAGACGATGTCGCGAATATCACGACACGTCAGAGTTTCTTCGTACATTCGTCCACCCTAGCCATTGCAGCGAAATATCATCAACGGAGCCAACATGGGAATGCTTGAAGGCCGAGTCGCCATCGTCACCGGTGGCGCCGCGGGAATTGGCCGTGGAATAACAGAGGCTTACGCTCGCGCTGGTGCTTCAGTGCTGATGGCTGATATCGACGTTCTAGCGGGCAACGAGTTTCTCGACTACCTGCCAGCCGACTTTCAGGGCCGGGTGAGTTTTATGCAGGTGGATGTGACGGACAAGGCGCAGGTACAAGCTATGGTGGCCCAGGCTGTCAGCCAATTTGGCCGCTTGGATATCCTGGTCAATAATGCATGGCGTGGTTCGGGTTTTGCTCGTTTAGAGGAGCAGACTGACGAAAAAATGCGTGGTGCCTTTGACATGGCATTAATGGCAGCGTTTTGGGCCATGCAGGCCTCGCTACCGGAGTTCCGGCGTTTGGGAGCGGGGCGTGTCATTAACCTGTGCTCTCTAAACGGCGTCAATGCGCATATGTATAGCGCCGATTACAATGCCGGCAAGGAGGCGCTGCGTACTCTGACCCGTACGGCTGCACGAGAGTGGGCTGAATATCAAGTGTGTTGCAACGTCATCTGTCCTGGAGCTGCCAGCGATGCCTATCAACGTTTTGCGCGCAGCAATCCTGAAAATGCGGCAGCGATGGCCAACGCCAATCCCATGGGTCGTATAGGTGATCCGCTTACCGATATTGCCCCTGTGGCAGTTTTTCTCGCCAGCGACGATAGTCGTTATCTCACCGGCAATACGCTGTTTGTCGATGGTGGCGCGCATATCAATGGCGTTCATTGGGCACCAAAACTGCCTTGATGCTAGTCCGCCATTTGCCGCCAGCGGAGTTCCCACACGCCCATCGCCGTCTGAACGGTTTCAGACGCTTCGGGCTGCGGGCCCTGCGATAGAGCGTGACTAAGTACGAGGCTCAGGTCGACCGGCGAAGACTTAGAGATGAATGTCCGCTTCTGGCCCAGAGTGTGTAAAAACGCACTCTGGGCCGGTTGCGGTCCGTCAGGAAGGGCGGCAATCAAAAGCCGCCCTTAAGGCGCTCATCTGCACCTAAGCCCGCTTGCTGTGGCAGTGGTGATGACCACGCTGGTGTGCTCGTCCTCCTGACTTAGCCCATTTGCAGCTATCGTACCCAAGCTAACAACGTCTTCAGGCTAGCTTGAACCGTGTGACCAAGGCGCTCAGGTCTATCGCCAGCTTTGCCAGTTCCTGGCTGGCCGCATTTGTTTGGTGAGCCCCCGTGGATGTCTGCAGTGCGAGGTCGCGAATATTAACCAGGTTGCGATCTACCTCGCGGGCAACCTGTGCCTGTTCTTCCGACGCACTGGCGATGACTAGGTTACGCTCGGTGATCTGGCTGAACGCTTCCGTAATCTGCTGCAGTGCCTGTCCAGCGGCGCTGGCGATTTCCAAGGTTTCTTGGACGCGCTGGGTGCTGGTGTGCATTGCAGCCATTGTCTGCTCGGTGTCCTTGCGGGTGCCGGCGATCATCTGTTCGATTTCGTGGGTCGACTGCTGCGTACGATGGGCCAGGGCGCGGACTTCGTCCGCCACCACTGCGAAGCCTCGGCCGGCATCGCCCGCCCGCGCCGCTTCGATGGCGGCGTTGAGCGCCAGCAGGTTGGTCTGTTCGGCAATGGAACGGATTACGTCGAGGACTGAACTGATCCCATGCACCCGCTCAGCCAGCTGATTGACCTGGCCGACGGTGGTGCCTGCGTTTTGTGCCACTTGATGAATCGCTGCGATGGTTTGGTCCACTTGGTGGCGGCCATTAATAGCGGTTTTGTCCGCGGTGCTCGATGCCTCGGACGTAGCGGTAGCATTGCTGGCCACCTCGTCCACTGCTGCGGTCATTTCGTTGACGGCCGTCGCGGCCTGTTCTATTTCCTGATTCTGCTGCAGCAATACCTTGCCAGCATTCTCGGTGACTGCATTCAGCTCTTCGGCCGCGGACGCCAACTGGGTCGAAGAATCGACAATATTGAGAATAGTGTCTTTCAGGCTCTGCTGCATGCTGCGCAGTGCGCTAAGCAAGCGGGCCGGCTCATCGTCACCCTCGACCTGGATGGGGCGAGACAGGTCGCCGCCCGCTATCGCTTCAGCCGCCTGAACGGCTTCGCGTAGGGGGGCCACGATGCTTCGGGTGAACAGAGTGGCGAGCACGATGGTCAAGGCGACAGCCAATGCCATAGACAGCATCACACCGATATTGGAGCGCTCGTATTGGCTCTGTGACAGCGTCGCAAAGGATTGTGCAGCAATGCTGTTGAGCTTGATGAGTTCGTTGAGTTGCGCACCGAGCTTGACGGAGTACTGGGTGTATTCGCCGCCCAGCAAAGTGCGCACACCTTCGATATCCCCTTTGCCGGATTTTTCCACCAACTGCATATGAATGCGTACGTAGTCGGCGAGCACCAGCTTGAACACAGCAAACTGGGCCTTTTCATTGTCGCTGCTGATAAGCCTGGCATAGCCGTCCAATTCCTTGCCAAGCTCGCTGATCAGTTCGTCGCCCCGGCTAATGCTGCCACGTAGTTGGCTCTCTTCGCGATCTACTAGGATACGGAAGGAGATGATTCGTAAACGCAGCATCTTGTCGCTAATTGAGCCGAGCGCAACAAAGCTCGGGAGGGTGTTGTCCAGCACCACCAAGGTGCCCTGACGAACAGTCTGCATCTGGCTCTGGGCAAACATCCCGAGGATGATCACTAGCAGTGCGACTGCGGAAAACCCCAGCGCAGCACGGGGGCCGACTTTTAGGCGTCTTAGTAACATGGTGAAGTCCTTTTATTGTCGTCAGTCTTGCGGTGAGCACCGCGACGGAATGTTGGTCTATCGGCCTGATTTCTGGATCCCCAAGGGGCGGAGTGTGTTTTTCGTGTTCGTATTTTGCGAACAGGACATTTGCCTGGCGTTAATGCCGATCCGCGGTTTTAGCAGGCTGCGCCGTCGCGTTAGCCGTAGGCGAGCGCCTGGCCAGTCAGGACCGACGCATCCGCTGCCCCTCAGCGCTGCAAAGCATTGCACTAGCTGCGGCTTCGATTTTGGGCAACCTGGCGGGGCGGGAGAAGGCTTGGCGTGCTTACTCTCAGAGCTCCAGGAGGGGATGACTGAAAGCACTGACTATTGAGGCGAGAGCTACGAGGCCCACGAATCTAGCGAAGACTGACACGCTTGCCATCATGGCGCTGACGTCTACCGCGGCATGCCTTGCGGACGCGCAGTGACTCGTGTGCTTGCGTCATACCCGCCATCTATACCTAGACACCGCAACGGGCAGCTTTTGGCCGGACGCAGTCACCCGATTCTGCCGCCCTCAGATAGCGGTTGGCGTTAGCGATAGTTGGAGCTAGCCATGCTCGCCCCCCTTCATACAACCGGTTTCCTACTGCTCAAGCATCAAATTACGCCAAACGATCACTGGCGGTTCATCGAACACAACGTGCGGTTGCAGCTCTTGCTGTTTTCGCGACTCTGGCGAGGTCACCTCGGATGATGACTGCTGAGGCAGTGAAAGTTGCTCAGCCTCTACGGTTAGCTCATCGATATGTGGCCTCGTCATTTGAGCGTAACAACGACCTTGCCCTTGGCTCGTCCCTGCTCGACGTACTTCAACGCCTCTGCCGTTGATTCAAAGGTGAAGGAGCGATCAACCACAGGTTTGATGATTCCGTCCTCAACGAGCGCGGTGATTTGTTGCAGTTGAGCGCTATTGGCCCGCATGAACACGAACGCATAGCTGACGTCCTGCTTGCGCGTTTTGCGACGAATGCCAAGGCTCAGCAGGCGCATGACTTGCTGCAATGGCCAAGACAACCTTTGCTCCTGCGCGAACTGTGCAGTGGGTGGACCTGAGATAGAAATGAGCTGGCCGCCGGGCTTGAGGACTTTGAGTGACTTCTCCAGTACATCGGCGCCGAGGCTGTTCAACACCACGTCATAGTCGTGCAAGACACTTTCGAAGTTCTGCTGTGTGTAGTCGATCACTGCATCGGCCCCGAGTGCCTTCACCCATTCGACATTCGCGGTGCTGGTGGTGGTCGCGACAAAGGCGCCGAGGTGTTTGGCGAGCTGGATGGCGAGGGTGCCGACGCCGCCGGAGCCGGCGTGGATCAGCACTTTCTGGCCCTTTTTCAGTTGGGCGGTTTCGACCAGCACTTGCCAGGCGGTCAGTGCAACCAAGGGGAGGGACGAGGCTTGTGCCATGGTGGTATTGGCGGGTTTGCGTGCGACCGCGTTTTCGTCCACAGCGATCAATTCGGCGAACGTTCCGATCCGCGCTTCAGGCGGGCGAGCGTAGACCTCGTCTCCCGGCTTGAACCCTGTCACCTGCGCTCCAATCTGAACCACTACGCCAGCCAGGTCATTGCCCAGCACCAGCGGAAATGCATACGGCAGGATTAGTTTGAATTCGCCTTTCCTAATCTTCGAATCCAGCAGGTTGACGCTGCTGGCGTGTACCTCGATTAATACGTCGTGGGCGCCCACTTTAGGGGCGGGCACTTCGCCAATGCGCCCGGTATTCTTGCCATAGCGATCAATTAGAAATGCCTTCATCGTGGTGTGGCTCTTGTCGGTTGAAGGAAGGGCGGTACGCTTTCGGCGTTGATGTGCCGCGTTGTCAGGCATCGAGGAACGCTAGTGCCTTGGCCACGAAGTCAACGTAGTTCTGGAAAATTCCGCCGTGCCCGGCATCTTCATAAATAACCAACTGTGCATTGGGGACGCGGTTGGCCAGCGCCAGCGAGTTAACACTGGGCACCATGATGTCGTTGTCGTTGTCGTTGTCGTTGTCGCCGTTGACGATAAGCGTCGGCGTCCGCAAGCGCCCGAGGTCTTGCGGCGCCTGATTGCCCCACGCGGTGATGGCTTTCAACTGCCGCAGGAAAGCGTAGGGCGTCGGGCCTTTGTCGCGATTTTTTTTTTGCGCGCTTTCAAGCGTTGCAAATACTGCGAGGCGGATCGACGGCCGTTGGGCGTCGAAGTAAAGAACAGGTAGAACTTGGGATCGCACAAGGTCAGTAAGCCTTTGAGCATCAATGGCCACGTGACCGTGCCGACCTTGTCGATACCGGTGCCGCCGGCCGGCCCGGTGCCGGTCAGAATCAAGCGACGCACCAATTTTGGCGCCTTCAGGGCGATGTCCTGAGCGACGAAGTCGCCGAGTGAGAAACCGAGCACATCAACGGTTTCGCACCCCAGCGCATGTATCAGTTGGATGGCATCGTCAGCCATTTCGCCGACCGTCAGTGGTGCGGTTCCACCAGAGCCGCCGATACCGCGATAGTCGGTGGCAATGACGCGCTTGGTTTGTGAAAGGCCATCGGTCATCGCGGGGTCGAAGTTGTCCAGCACCGCGCCCCAATGGTTGAACAGTACGAGGGGCACACCGGTTGTGGGGCCGGTATCGCGATAGGCGAAGGGAATGCCGTTGACCGTGATCGACTGGTTCGCCGCATTGATGAACGACGTCTGCGAACCCGAGTGGGTATTTGCCTTCGTTGGATTCATTTCTACTCCGAACAGCGGGCCGGATTCGATGCAGTGTCTGGCGCGCCTGCATCGAATCCGGCGCGAATGCTCGCTACCAAAAGATCACTGTTTGGTTTGGTAGCGCTGGGCAACCGCAGACTGGCGGATTTGCCCCAGCAGGCCCTGACGTGCGCTCTGCAGGTCATCCCAGCGTTCAGCTTCGTGCAGCGGCGGGATCGTCACCGGTTCGCGACGATCGAAACCGACCAGTGCGGCATCCACCAGATCGCCCACTTCCATGATTTCGCTCAAGGTGTTGATGTCGACGCCGGAGCGATCCCAGATCTCCGTGCGGGTGGCGGCCGGCAGCACGGCCTGTACGTAGACGCCCTGAGGCGAAAGTTCCAGGCTCAGGCCCTGGGAAAGGAACAGCACAAATGCCTTGGTCGCACCGTAGACCGACATGCCAAACTCCGGAGCAAGACCCACCACCGAACCGATGTTGATGATCGCGCCTTCGCCTGCTTTGGCCAGGCGTGGGGCGATGGCGCTGGCAAGGCGCACCAGCGCTGTGGTGTTGAGGGCAACCAGCTGCGCGACGCTGTCGGTGCTTTGGTTGATGAAGCTACCGGACAGGGCGGCTCCGGCGTTATTGACGAGGATGCCGATACGGGCGTCGTCGCGCAGCCGGGTTTCAACGGTTGTCAGATCGCCGAGTTGGGTCAGGTCCGCCTGAATCACATCGACGGCGACGCCGTGTTCGCTGCGCAATCGGGCTGCAAGTGCGTCCAGGCGTGCCTGGTCTCGGGCGACCAGTAACAGATCGTGGCCGCGTTGCGCGAAGCGCTCGGCGTAGACGGCGCCAATGCCGGTGGAGGCGCCAGTGATGAGAACAGCAGGGCGAGTGCTCATGGGTTATCTCTCTTTCAGGATGTGTGAAACAGAAAGCGCGATCACTGATTGCTCAGCTTGCGGTGGCGCTCGATTCAGCCAACGTCGGGTAGTCGATGTAGCCTGCTGCACCGCCGCCATAGAGCGTGGCGGGATTGAAGGTGGACAACGGCGCGCCACTTTTGAGGCGCTCTACCAGATCCGGATTGCCAACGAACGGGCGACCGAATGCGATCAGATCGGCCTGGTCTTCGGCGAGCCTTGAAGTCGCCAGGTTCAGGTCATAGCCGTTGTTGGCGATGTAGGTGTTTTTGAAGCGCTGGCGCAGGGCGCCGAAATCGAATGGCGCCACGTCACGCGGGCCACCGGTCGCACCTTCGACCACGTGTAGATAAACCACGCCGAGGGCGTCGAGTTGCTCGACGACGTAATGGAATTGCGCCTGCGGATCACTGCTGGATACGCCATTGGCCGGCGACACCGGAGACAAGCGCACACCTGTGCGATCCGCGCCGATTTCATTGACGACTGCTGCCGTCACTTCGAGCAACAGACGCGCACGATTTTCAATCGAACCGCCGTAAGCATCAGTACGCAAATTGGCGCTGTCCTTGAGGAATTGATCCAGCAAATAGCCGTTTGCACCGTGAATCTCCACGCCGTCGAATCCGGCAGCGACAGCGTTTTCCGCGGCCTGGCGGAAATCGGAGACGATCCCCGACAGCTCTCTGATGTTCAGCGCGCGCGGCTCTGAGACGTCTTCAAAGCGGTTGTTGACGAATACTTTGGTGGCGGCGCGCAGCGCAGAAGGGGCCACGGGTGCGGCTCCGTTTTCTTGCAGATCAACGTGCGACACGCGGCCGACATGCCACAGTTGCAGAAAGATTTTCCCGCCCTTGGCATGGACTGCATCGGTCACTGTGCGCCAGCCGTCTATCTGCGCCTGCGTGTAAATCCCGGGGGTGTCCTGATAGCCCTGGCCCTGTTGGGAAATCTGCGTAGCTTCGCTGATCAGCAAGCCTGCGCTAGCGCGTTGGCTGTAATAGGTGGCCGCGAACTCGCTGGGTACAAAGCCTTCGCCTGCGCGGTTACGTGTCAGCGGCGCGAGGACGATGCGGTTCGACAGCGTGAGGGTGCCAAGCGTGTAAGGGGTGAACAGAATCTGGTCGGTCATGTGGTATTTCTTCCGTGCCCGTTGATGGAGATCGGTGGTGCGTGCAATTAGGATGATGATCGAAATCTAAGCTGTCAACTATTTTGATTATGGTCAACATCTATGTATCATTGGACGCATGATTTCCCAGCGGACACGAGGTATTGCACGTGAGAGTGACCAAGGCCCAGGCGCAGGCCAATCGAAAGCACATCGTCGAGACAGCCTCTGAGCTGTTCCGTGAGCGTGGCTTTGACGGCGTCGGTGTGTCGGATCTCATGGCGGCTGCCGGTTTCACCCACGGAGGTTTCTACAAGCATTTCGGTTCGAAGGTCGACCTGATGGCCGAAGCCTCTGCCTGCAGTCTTGCCAAGTCGCTGGCAGGTGCCCAAGCGCTCGACGTTCCGGGCTTCATAGGCGTCTATGTGACGAGGGAACATCGGGACGGACGTGGCAGTGGTTGCACCATGGCCGCGTTGTGCGGCGACGCGGCGCGTCAATCGGATGATTTGAAAGCGACGTTTGCCGAAGGGATCGAACACACCCTGCAAACGCTGGGGGAAAAATATCCGACGGGGCCGGACTCCGCGGCGGGTGAGGGGAGAAAGAAAATGATCGACCTGCTGTCGCGTGCTGTCGGCGCGATTATTTTGTCGCGTGCCTGCCCGGATGATTCCGCGCTGGCGGATGAGATCCTTGAGGTGTGCCGCGCTGAAATGTTTGCTTCGTTGCCGAACGATGATGTGGAGGCGGTTTAGAGGGGCGGCTCATTCAAAGCGTAGTTTTCGGTTGAAGTTCGATTTTATGCTCGGACCAGAAAGTCAATTTTGGGTCGAAAGCTGCGGCTCACGAATGACAGCTTTGACCGATAGCGGCTATTCGCAGCAAGGACGCATGGTAAGACTGTTCAAAAAAAACACGAGCGCCGTCCAAACCTGTGCAAGACGGCGCCAGCCGTTTATATCCAGACGTCGTTTTCGGCCGTGTTCGCCCGGGCCGACAAATGCGCTGCCATGAGGCAGGTCGATACGTAGTTTTCCCTCAAGTACGAGGAATGCCTCGTCGGTTTCGGGGTGGGAATGCCAGATGAACTCCCCCTCGATGCGCACGACCTTGAACTGGTAGTCGTTCATCTCGGCGACGATGCGGGGACTCCATTGTTTATCTATGATCGAGGCCTTGTGCGCCAGGTTCACAGCTTGCAGGCTCGGCTCGTTTTGGGAGTAGGGCATGACGTATCCTCTATCAAGTGGGAGTCGTCAGCCTAACGAAGGGCAAGCAAACAACTCTTGTACGATCCTGCAAGTTGTCGATGTGCCAACAACCGCTCCAGCCAACGCGACGGCGGTACTCCGTAACAGCGAGTGAAGTGGCGGGTCATGTGGCTCTGGTCATGAAACCCGGCCGCCAACGCTGCATCCACCAGTGTGAACCCACTGAGGACCAGTCCGCGGAATTGATCCAGGCGCCGCAGGGTCACGAACCGATAGGGGCTGGTCCCATACAAAACCCTGAAGTCACGAGAGAGGCTCCAGCGCTCGCGCCCGCTAGCGTGCTCAAGCATCTCCAGCGTAATGCTCATGTGAAGGTGCTCTAGGATGAACTCCCTGGCCCGTGCGGCGGCGTGGTAATCCAGACGCTTGCGTCCGCGCGGTTTGCCCGCGACCGCCCGCAATCCCATGGCGAGGTCGAACAGCGCGTCCTGTTCTTCCATGGCGTCCAATGGATGATCCATCGCCTGCATGAAGGACTCGCTCGCCTGATGCAACCGTGGATCGCTCGAAAGTCCACCTACCGGCCATACCATCGTGCACCTCGTCAGGATGCAGGATAAGCGTATTGCCAGGAATGCCATGGCGAATGCTGCCCTTGTAGTGGAAGCTCTGCACGCCCGAGAGGGTGCGTCCGATGGAGTAGGTATCGTGGCGGTGTGGATCGTAGCCATGCCCGCCGAACCACGCCTCGATACGCTCTACCTGCCCAGGCGTCGAGTTTCGCACTACCCAGTCGGTAGCCATATTCGACTCTCCTCGATCCATGAATGTCATATCCGATAAGGCAGTTGTCCTGTCGGCGATAGCCCGCTGACAGGGCAAAGATACCCGCTCTTGAGAGCTTACGTCAGTGTCTGCAATCGACCCGAAGCTGTCGGTCGGCATATCTTCCAATTGCCCAGTCAGCCGGAGGCGGGCATCATCCATGGTTCGACATAAGGACACGTCTCCATGCCCATACCGAAACTTCACCTCATGTGCGGCAAGATCGCATCTGGTAAATCAACCCTCGCAAAGTCCCTCGCTTTTGAACAGGCCGCGGTTTTGCTGAGTGAGGATCAGTGGCTCTCACGGCTCTACCCTGGCGAGATAAAGTCAGTGGCGGATTACGTGCGTTTTGCCCACCGGATTCGCAGTGTCTTGAGCCCTCTGGTCATCAATATGCTGGAATCAGGTGTTTGTGTGGTTCTGGATTTTCCTGCCAACACCACTGCGGATCGTGCTTGGTTACGCAACTTGGCGGAAGCTGCGCAGGTGCCGCACTGTGTGCACTATCTCGAGGTGGATGAAGACATTTGCCGTGCCCGGCTGCACGTCCGCAACGAGAGCGGCGAGCATGACTTTGCAGCTACCGACGCTGAGTTTGATTTGATCACCCGCTATTTTCGGGCTCCAGGTAAGGAGGAGGGGCTTGATATCGTGGTTCACCGCCCGTGATCAATGAAAGCATTTAGAGTTCGCGAGTTAAAAAGTACTGATGCTGAAGCGTTGCTGGCATTCGAAATCCATAACCGTGAATGGTTTGAATCTCATATTGATGCGCGCGATCCTTCTTTTTACTCATTGCAGGGTGTCACCGATCATATTGAATGCTTTTTATCCGATTTTGCTATCGGCGCCTGGCACCCTTTTGTAATCGAAGATTCCAGTGGGAAAATAGTGGGTCGAGCAAATTTGAAAAGCATAAATTCACCGAAGGGTTCTGCGGAAGTAGGCTATCGGATTGATCAACGCGCTTGCGGGCAGGGACTGGCAACACTGGCGCTGAGACATCTAATCCAAGAGGCACAGATGCGTTGGGGACTTACGCAACTAGTTGCTTATGTGTATACGGAAAATGTGGGTTCAAGAAAAGTAGTTGGTCGGTGCGGGTTCTTGTTTGAACAACCATCGTGTGACGAAAAGACCGGGGGAGAATGCCGATTTGTCCTTTCGATCTAGTTAAATTTTTTCAACGATTCTGAGTGCAGTTGTGCTGCCAAACCTGGGCAGTAGACTGAGCGGTCAATTCATTTTTCTACCGATAGCGATATACACTGCATGACTATTCGGTGGCACAGTTACGCGCAGTGATGCCCTTTTCCTTTTCCTTTGCGTAAGCGGCGGACTTAGCCTCAATCAGTGGGCGCAAGGTGGCACGATCTGCCTGTAGCCAGTCGGTCACCAGCACCCACTTTTGTCCGTCCCACTGCTGCACGCGGGCTGAACCGCCACTTTCATGGTCAGCACAGGATAGCCTCAATGGCGCCAGCAGTCCTTCGAAGCCCATAGCTTTCAGTCGAGCAGCGTCAATGTCCGGATGTTCAAACGCCCAACGAGTTTCCTCATCATTCAGGGCGCGATTACCGAACTTTTGCTGGCCAGTACGTAACGCCAGCAGCAACC
>NZ_JAMFRV010000770.1 GCF_026224925.1 Pseudomonas sp.
GCTGAGTTCACCGAAGCCGGGAATGTTACCAAGCTCTTGCGCATCCAGCGTCATCCAGTCGAGCAAACCATTGATCTGCCCCGCGCTCAGCAGCTTGTCCCACGTGCCGGGGCCAACGCCTGCCAGCGCTAACCCGTTCTTGCCGCTTAGCCACGCCAGCCGCGCCTGAAATTGATTTTCACAGCCCGCGGTCGGCTGCCAGCAACTGAGGAAGTGATAGTCGCTCGCCACCGGGACGTCGAGCACCGCGCGATCAGGACTGCGCGACACTACGCTGTCCAGACGCGGGATGGTGAGTCCGGCAAGGCTGATCGCTATTTGATCACCGGGGCGTATGTCCAGTTGTTCCCAGCGTTTTAGAGAGCCGACGCTGATCCGCTTGATCTGGCGGTCGTCGAGCGTGACCGGTACAAGATCGAGCACCGGAGTGATTCGCCCGCTGCGTCCAATAGTGAAATTAACCTTACGCACTTCGGCCAAGGCCTGGGCAAACGGATACTTCCAGGCGGCGATCCAATAAGGCGCTTTGGCCTGCCAGCGCTCTGCCGGAGGCCGCAGGCTTTGGCGCATCACCACACCGTCGCTGGCGAAGGGCAACCCCGTGCGATACCAGTATTCTCGCCATGCTTTCGCCTGTGCAAAACTCTCCAGCGGATGGCTATAGAGGGCGCTGTCGTTGAAGCCCATGGCGGTTAACCCGGCCAGTCGGTCGGGCAACGACTCTGGCCCGTTGGGCCAATCCCAAACGAATAGGCCCACGTTTTGCGCTTCTTCTGCACGAATGGTTTTACGCGCCAACAGCCCGGCGACTTTACTCCGTGCGTTGAGGCTGCCGTCGCTGGCTTGTACATGATCTTGCAGCCGCCAATACAACTCGCCCTGCAGCTCAAGATCCTCCGGCCATGGCAGATGCGCCGGTATGGCAGGTATTAGTCGCGCATGAGCGGTCCAGTCCTGACCTTTGAGCCCATTGCCGCGGCTGATCGCCTGCTTGAACTCACCTTTTTCATACGTCAACGTAACTGCGACACCATCGACCTTTGGCTGAATCCAGACGTCTTTGCGATCCTTGAGCCAGTTTTGCACGGCACGTTCGCTGGGGAGCTTATTCAAACCGGTGTGTGGAATTGGATGAAGGACCGTTCCGCTGGCTGTTTTGAGTGGATCATCATTGGGCGCAGGTATTTGCGTAAAACAGGCGCGCCACTGAGTAAGGCGCGCACGGGATTGGTCGTACAGCTCATCGGCCACCTGAGAAACGCCCAAACGGTGATAACTGTCGTCCCACTGGCTGATTTGCCGTTGCAGTGTGGAGATGTGTTTGTCCGCTTTGGTGGCGGGCCAGTCGGGGCGGCTGGTTGCGGCATGGGCGGTCAGGCAGGTGAGGGTGAGCAGGCAACCGGCGAGTAAGCGCAGCATCGAAGCATCCTTGCTTGGGAGGGTGCTGTGAGGGTAGTTGCTGAAGATGGCCGGTGACGGTTTGAGTCGTTGCAGGGTTTTGCAGTGCTCTGTAGGACCGAATTTATTCGGGAAGGCGTCGTGCTAGACGCAGATGCCGTCGAATGTGAAACCGATTCCCGAATGAATTCGGTCCCACAGGGCATCATCAAACTTCCTAAAGATGTAGGTAATATTCCAGACACAAAAAAGCCCCAGCCAACGTGCGTCGACTGAGGCGTTTTTTAGCGGGTCTTACAAACCAGCAGCAGCGCGCAGGTCGGCGGCGCGGTCGGTTTTTTCCCAGGTGAAGGTGGTGAAGGTGTCATCACCAACGGTCTTCAGTTCCGGAGTACGACCGAAGTGACCGTACGCAGCGGTTTCCTGGTACATCGGGTGCAGCAGGTCGAGCATTTTGGTGATCGCGTATGGACGCAGGTCGAAGTGCTCGCGGACCAGTTTGACGATCTTGTCATCGCTGATCTTGCCGGTGCCGAAGGTGTTCAGCGAGATCGAAGTCGGTTGAGCGACGCCGATAGCGTAGGAAACCTGGATCTCGCAACGCTCGGCCAAGCCGGCAGCGACGATGTTTTTCGCCACGTAACGACCGGCGTAAGCCGCCGAACGGTCTACCTTCGATGGATCTTTACCCGAGAACGCGCCGCCGCCGTGACGGGCCATGCCGCCGTAGCTATCGACGATGATCTTGCGACCGGTCAGGCCGCAGTCGCCCACC
>NZ_JAMFRV010000771.1 GCF_026224925.1 Pseudomonas sp.
ACCACTATCCGGAGGTACCGAACCATGGCGACTTTACCAAGATCGAATCAGCAGCAATCGACCTTCTGGTCGGAGGAACACCTTGCCAAGATTTCAGCGTCGCCGGTCTCCGAGCCGGAATGGACGGAAAGCGTGGTCAACTCACAGTCGAGTTCGCTAACCTTGCTGGTCGGCTCAGGCCCAGATGGCTGGTATGGGAGAACGTCCCCGGCGTCCTGTCAATCGAAGGAGGCAGGGCGTTTGGAGCCTTCCTCGGGATCTTGGGGCAACTCGGGTATGGGGTCGCCTACAGAGTTCTTGACGCTCAACACTTCGGAGTACCCCAGCGCCGCCGTCGCGTCTTCGTTGTCGGATATCTTGGAGACTGGCGACGTGCCGCAGCGGTACTTTTTGAGCGCCATAGCCTGTCGGGGCATCCTGCGCCGCGCAGAGAAGCGGGGAAAAGTTTTACCCATGACCTTGCACCGAGCCTTACAGGCAGTGGCAGAGGCACCGAGCGCACCGGAGAGTCTAGAGGGCAAGATCCAGTCGTAGCAGTTCCCCATGACCGCATTGTGGGGTGCTTGAACGGAAGCGGTGGCCACGCCTACCCAGGTCAGACCGTGCAGGACGCGTCGGCGGGTTTGCTCATAGAAACAATCCCCATCTGCATGAGCACCGGCCAAGCTTCGGCTGAGATCGGGATCGGGACAACGCTACATTGCGGACATGAGGCTCCGATACTGGCACACGCCCTGCGCGGCGAAGGATTCGACGCCAGCGAGGATGGGACGGGGCGTGGCACACCTATCATCGCAATTCAGGGAGCCGCCACGCGCGAGAAATCATCATCGGGCCCTGATGGCGTGGGGGTACGCACGGACGGAATAGCCTACACGCTAGAGGCGCGGAGCGAAGTGCAAGCCGTAGCATTTCGCGCAGCGGGGCAAGACGGCTTTACGCCTAGCGATCAATCTCCGCCCATCGCCTCGACAGATGGTGGCGGCGCTGGAGTGCCAACCGTCGTAATCCCCATCTCAGATCAAGCAACGCGCCACGCAGGCACGGACGGTAGCGGCAACCAAAACGGCAAAGGCCACGGTCTAGGCATCGGCGACCCCGGCGACCCGATGTACACGATGACTAGCGGTGATCGTCATGCCATCGCAACGCACGAGGTCGCTGGCACGATGATGAGTTACGCAAAGAGCGGCGGCGATTCAAACCGCATCGACAATGCGGCATCGGGATATATGGCAATAGTTCCCGCTACGATGGCGGTGCGTCGCCTCACCCCGCGCGAGTGTGAACGCCTGCAGGGATTCCCTGACGACTACACCAAGATCAGCGACAAGACAGCAGACGGGCCCAGGTACAAGGCGCTCGGCAATAGCATGGCTGTGCCTGTGATGTCCTGGATAGGTGAGCGCATTGCGGCCGTAGAAGCACTTGAGCCAGTTCAGGAGTGTGCAGCATGAGCGACAAGAAACCAAAGAAGCTCAGTGAGGGTGAATGCGGTCTAACCACGTTGATTCATTACCACCCCTGTGGCATAATGACGTAATGAAAGGCAAAAATGAATCTGTCTGCGCTCACTGTGACACGGTTTTTATTCCTCAACGTGTCGGAGGGAGGCACAAGGGTAAATTCTGTAGTCGCCAATGCAGAGCAGACCATCTCAAAAGATTTTCCGTGTGCCCCACTTGCACTGTCGAGTTTTCTGTTACGAAAGATCGAAAGATTTATTGCTCTAGGAACTGCTTCTGCAAAGCCAACAGGGGTCCAGAGAATGTTGGATGGAAACGCACTGATAGAACATGCCAGCACTGCCGTAAAGCCTACGTCACGTCCCCAAGCCGCAATCTCAAGTATTGCTCTAAGTCCTGCTTTGGTTCCGACCTTCAACGCGTCAAGCGCGGTAAGGATAGTCCGATCTGGAAAGGTGGTGCTTGCGTGACCCTTATATGCAAGGCTTGCAAAAAAGACTTTCAGTGTCTACCGTCTCGAACGGACGGACGAATTTATTGCTCTAGGGAATGCTTCATTGTAGCCGAATCCTCTCGCGAAGCGGATAGATGGAGGCTTGGATCCAGATGGGCTATGTCGAGTTCCAAGGGGGGCAAGCGCGAAGACCTCGGCATATTTGTCCGTTCATCATGGGAGGCTAACTACGCTCGATATCTCAATTGGCTCAAGAGTCGTAAGGAAATTCTCGAATGGAAATATGAGCCTGTAACTTTCGAGTTTCCAGTCAAAAAGGGTACTCGTTTTTATACCCCAGATTTCGAGGTCCACAATCCCGACGGGAGGGTCGAATATCATGAGGTCAAAGGTTGGAACCACCCCAAAGGCAAAACTGCTTTGGCGCGAATGGCTAAGTACCATCCCAGTATTCCCATCATAATGATTGATAAGCCTGTATACATGCAACTCAGGAAAGAGATGGGAAGAATAATTCCTAACTGGGAGGGACTGTGAACCTAGCGAATGATTTGGGATGGAAGGTCTACCGCTTCACGACGTCGCAAGTTCGGAGCGGGGAAGCAATAGATACCATTCTCGTGGCGCTCGGCCAGGGTCACCTAAAGGCGACGATATGAGCGTGACCATCGGCAAACTCGGAATCGTTCGCCTCACCGGAGAAGACCTAACCCGGCTGCGTGAGCAATGCTTTGCTCGGGATGGCAACCGGTGCGTGGACTGCCTAAATTGGGTGGCAGATCACTTTCCAGATTGGCACGATCGCAAGGCGCACATGGCGCACGTACAGAACAAGCGGATGTACGGGGATACGCTGGAGAACGTACGCACGAAATGCCGCCGCTGCCACATGGATATTGAGCACAGCGGCGGCAAGGTTGTACCGGCCAAAGCCTAGGCGAACAGCGCGTCCGCGTGGCTCCAGATCGTGCTCGCTGGGATGATCCACGGCTTCTTGATGATCGTCAGCGTGATAGAGCCATCAGCGATGCTCCAGCCCATCGTCACGCCGTCGGCGGATGCTTGCCCGGTGGGACGTGTGGGGTCGAGCGCGGGGCCCCCCTCAGCCTTCACCTTGGCTGCAAGAGCTGCGGGGTCGGTTAGAGGGTAAGTCTTCGAGTCCGCCATTAGGACACGTCTGCTTTCAGTGCCGTCACGATGTTGCCTAGCACGGTCAGGTCGCCCTTGAAGTCGGTGATGACGGTCTGGGTCATGGCCACGGTCGCCTCAGACAGCGTAATCGCGCCGGGGATGTTGCCCTGCACTGCGTCCTCGACCGCGCCAGCAGCAGAACCGATGGTCTTGGAGGCGTCGTAGAACGTGGCGAGGATGGCGGCCTTGGTCTGGGGCGCGAGCTTGGTGAAGGTGGCATCGACTGCCGAGGTCTTGGTGAGAATGACGGAGAGGAACGCGAAGGCCTTGGTCAAGTCCGTCTTGATGGTGCTTACGATGCTCATGGTGTTCTCCTGTAGGGGTGCCGCTGTTGGTGCGATTATAGCCGCTGGAGCAATAGGCGCAAGAGGTTTCCACTGGCTCACAGGAACCGGTCTAGGACTAGACTGCCAAGGCCACTTCACTTCGTACCGTCCAAAGGGGCGACTGGCGGCACCTGAACCGTAGTCGAGTCCGTCTGCACACCGCCAGGGGGAAGGTCGGCGGGGTCATGCTTGCCCGTAAGGTCCTTGCCCGTTAGGAGCAAAGACGAGATGGCTACGATTGCTGTGGAGATGTTCGAGGCGAAGACCAGCGCCGCCATCCGCAGACCGGGGTCAAGCCGCGACTCAAAGAAGATCAGAAGCGTCATCAGCGCGCCGACTATGATGCAGACGAGCGCGATGACATTGTTCGATGGCTTCGTGTTCACTGTAGTCCCTCCATGAAGAGTGTAGCTTCAGCCTTTCGCCGACGCACCAGCCCGACCATCACCTGACCGCCAGCATGACACCAGAGCGGAAACTGGAGCGCGGCGGCGATCAGCTTGCCTTCGTTCACCAGCTTGAGCAGGGTGGAGCTGCGGAAGTTGCCGCATCCGAGGTTGAAGGTGAA
>NZ_JAMFRV010000772.1 GCF_026224925.1 Pseudomonas sp.
AAACGCCGGGTATAAGGTGCGATCAACAATCACTCGGTTGACGCTCATGCATATCTGCCCTTGATGCAGGAAACGGCCGACCACGGCTGCGTGAGCTGCCACTTCAACGTCGGCATCATTCAGCACCACCAGTGGCGCGTTACCACCGAGTTCAAGAGCAACGCGTTTGATGTGCTTGCCACCCGTGGCGATGCGCCCGACATTGCGCCCCACGTCCGTAGAACCGGTGAACGAGATCAGCCTGGGTACTCGATGTTCCACGAAGGCGTCACCGATTTCCGATCCGGCGCCCACAACAACGTTGATGGTGCCCGCAGGGAAGCCCGCCGCCTCCAGTAGGTAGGCGATCAACAATCCGCCGCTGACAGCGGTATCACTCGCAGGTTTCAGCACTACGGTATTACCTAATGCCAAGGCCGGAATAACGGAGCGCATGCTTAGATAAAGCGGAAAATTCCATGGGCTGATCACCCCCACAACGCCAAGTGGATCACGGAACACAAAGCTCTGTTCGCCGGGCTTGTAGCTGGTCAAGATCCGACCCTCTACTTGCATCGGCATGCTCGCGCATTCTCGGACCAGGTTCAGCGTGCTTTGCCACTCGATGCCAGCCTTGATTCGAGTGCTGCCCGACTCTTTGATGAGCCAGTCGATAATTTCTTCACTGCGCTGCGCAACGATAACGGCAAGCTTTTCAAGCAACATAACCCGTTGGCCGGCGTGTAGCGCAGCCCACTCCAGCTGTGCCTTTTCGGCGGCCAGATAGGCTTCATCCAGATCGGCGACCGAGGCGAGCGGCATGTCCAACAGCAACTCGTTGTTGAAGGGGTTGCGGTTGTCCAGGCGTTTGGTTGAGCGACCTGGCTGCCAGCGGCCGTTAATGTATTGATGACCTTGAATGGCAAATGGAGCGGGTGCGTTCTGGTTGTTCATTTAGGCGACTCGATCAATTTAATGGATTGACTTCCCTGCAAAATCAGGTGCGCATCCAGGCGCGGCCCCAGGAGTTAAGAGTGTGCTCACTCTGCGGCCATACGCCGGCTTCACGGTCTGCTGGCGCCAGTTCAAGTTCGGCCGAGAATTCCAGTCGGTTCCGATCGGCATCGACCACCATGAAAAACAGATTGTTGCCCGGACCATGACGGCCAGGGCCGAAGAAAATGCTGATGCGCTCCTTGGCAAACCGGTCGCCCCAATCACGAATGTCATTCCACTCATTGGTTTCGTAACAATGGTGGTCCCATTCATTCTTCGACCCACGGAAAAAGGCGAGGGAGTGATGCTCGTCGTCGGAGCGCAGGAAACACACCATGAGCTGGCCGGTTTCCTGGTCGACCACGTTGTCGGAAATGGTGAAGCCAACGGTGTTGACGTAAAAGTCGATAATCGTCTCAAGCTCGGTGGTTTGGAACACAACGTGCTGCAACCTCGACGGCATGCCTTGCAGTTCAGCACTTGTATCGGGAAGTACTACGCCGAATATTGTCTGGCGACCCTGTGGATCCCGAATGGCAAACGCGCCTGGCTCAAGTAAAGGCGAGGTCACCGGATCCATCTGGCATTCACGCTCAATCAGGTTCTGACGCAGCGCTTCCAGTTTGGCGTTGGAGTGGAGGTTGAAGGCAGCGGCCAGCAGGCCGCTATGGTCGGCTGGCGAAATGATTGCCGCTCGTTTCGGCCCCCGCATCACCTGGCTGCCATCTGCTTGTGGCGATGCGCGCATGTCCATCATTCGCGTATAAAAATCTACCTGGCGTTGAGGTTCTTTGCTTGCCAGGTGCAGGTAGCACAGTTGAGCAGGGGTCGAAGTCTGGAGGGTCGTCATGGAAAACTCCGCGATCAAAGAGTAACTGGGGAATGGGCGGTATTGGCAGCCGCGACGGCGACTGTCGTAGCCTGTGCAATGCCCAACAAGGACTGAAGAGCCAGAGCTGTTTCTGACTCCTGAGCCTGGTCAAATATGGCGGCGACATAGCGGTCGGGACGTAGCAGCAGGAAGGTGCTGGCCTCGGCAAACAGTGCGCTTAACTCACCGTTGCGATCATGTACGATCGTGAGTCCCGCCAAAGGGGGCGGAAGCGGAGCGTCTTGTGGAATGATCACGATGCGCTTGGCATCCAGGTGGGTCCAGAGCGGGTGCTGCAGTTGATCCATGCGTTGGCTGCGCAGATCGCCATATTGAATCAAGGCAAAGCCCGGGCCGATGTGCTCATCCAACAGTTGCGCGCAGCCGTGAGAGTCGAAAAGAGTCGGCTGCGGCAGCATGGTCCCGGCGCGCAGGTTGCCGGCCTTACCTTGGGATAACACCAGGCCCTGGGTAAAACGAGGCTTTGGTTTAAACTTCATTTGCAGAAAGTAATCGCGCAGAGGCGGGATCAGCCCGATCACGCGGAAGGTGCTGGTAATGAGTTTGGCGCGCAAGGCTGAAGCCGGCGCCATGACCACCCCGAGATTCAGCGCCAGCTTGATCAGCGCCCAGGCATGATCGCGGCGTTCGCTTTCATAGGTCTCGAGGGCGCTTTTCGCCATTTGTCCCCGGAGTACCGCCACAAGTTTCCAGGCGATGTTATGCGCATCACGCACACCACTGTTCATGCCTTGGCCCGCATAGGGTGGGGTCAGGTGCGCAGCGTCACCGGCGAGAAAAACACGACCTTCCTGCCAGCGAGAGGCAACCCTGGCGTGGAAGGTGTAGACCACTTTGCGCACCAGCGAATAAGCTTTTTCACCCCGGAACGGCCGCAGCAAGTTGCCAAGGCTAGCGTCGCTGAGCATTTGCTCATCAGTCTCGTCGTCTTTGAGCATGAACTCGAAGCGACGTGTCTGATGAGGGCCGGGCACTTCTACGACAGGTCGCTGCGCGTCGCAATACACACGAGTCTGCCAGAACGGGTCATCGTCCTGATCCAGATCCACGACCAACCAGCGGGACTTGAAGCTGGAGCCCACCATATCGATACCCAGTTGTTTGCGAACCGGGCTTCTGCCGCCATCACAGGCAACCATGTACTGGGCGCGCACCTCAACCGTTTCACCGGCCTCGTTTTGTACTCGAGCGAGAACGCCTGAGGCGTCCTGAATGAAGTCGATCAGTTCATGGCAGAAAAGCGGAGTCAGGCTTGGGAAGCGCTCCACTCCGTGCCTCAGGG
The DNA here is from genome assembly GCF_026224925.1 of Pseudomonas sp. Taxonomy (GTDB): domain Bacteria; phylum Pseudomonadota; class Gammaproteobacteria; order Pseudomonadales; family Pseudomonadaceae; genus Aquipseudomonas. The sequence continues at coordinate 3,150 of NZ_JAMFRV010000772.1, forward strand.
TGCGTTCAAACAGGGGTTGGCGGAACGCGTTGCGTTTGGGGTAACCGTACTGCTTGCCGACGGGCTCGACCTTGCCAAAGCATCGTCCGCCGGGCTTGTCGAAGTAGTGCACCCCGTAGCCTTTTACAACATCAGCCAATACAGCTTCATCCAGCCCCGCTGCCTGCATGGTCCGCAGCGACTCATCATCGATCGAGACGGCGCGCGGTTCAGTCACGGTGCCGGCTTTACGATCAATGATGGTGGTGTGCACGCCTGCTTGCCCGAGGAGGTTGGCTAACGTGAGCCCTGTCGGGCCGGCACCGATAATCAGTACGTCAGTATTCAAAGGTGTAAGGGTTGTCATTTTTGTTCCCTCGTTGACCGTAAGGCGTATCAGTCCAGTAGTTCTGGTCTATGCGCTAGCGCGGTCATGAGTTGTGAAAGATTGTCGGCAAGGGTGAGAATCTGCTGGCCCTGCGCTTCATCCTGTTCGCTGTCGCGTTGCGACGTGGGGCGCACGCAGCTGATGCTGCCCACCACTTTGCCGTCACCATCGAATATGGGCGCCGCCAGGCCGAAGACGTCAGCATCCACTTCGCTGGTGCTCAGCACATATCCCTGGCGGCGCAAGCGCTGGAGCGAGCGTCGGAACTGCTCCCACGTCTTGCCAAGGTTGCTGGACTCGACGTCACTCGGGTTTTCCAGAAACAGTTGGCTCTGGTGTCGCGAGCCCATATTGGCCAGGATCGCTTTGGAGGTGGCCCCCATGAACAACGGCCTTGGGGAGCCTCGCGAATAGCTCACCTGATTGGACAGATTGCCGGTTTGATGGACGCAAACCACTTGATCCTTGAACAGACGACACACTAACCATGCTTGCTCGGCACCCCATTGCGGAAAGCTGGACTCCAATGAGTGTGCGGCGCGAACCAGCGGATCACTGACGCGCAGTTGGCGATCCCAGGTGATGATTCTCGCGCCCAGCGCATAACGCCCGGCTTCCACCTGAAACAGCAAGTTGGCCTCTGCCAGTTCGCGTACATAGCGGTAGGCAGTGGAGCGTGTGAACCCCAGCGCATTTCCCATCCCGTCGACCGTCCAGATGGGATGGTGCTCGGTGAACAGGTCGAGGATTCGCAGCATCCGCTCAAGGCTGGAGCCTTTGCTGTCCGCCAGTTGCTCGGTGGTGTCTTCGGAATCAAACGGTCTTTGCATGTCAGCGCTCGTCTACAATACTGTTGCGCAGGATACCAATGCGTTCGATTTCGATTTCGACGATATCGCCCGGCTTCATCCAGACCGGTGGCTCGCGGAATGCACCAACACCACCTGTAGTGCCGCTGACGATGACGTCGCCGGGTGCCAGTTCAGTGAATGCGGTGCAGTACTCGATCAACTTGCGCACATCGAAAATCATGTCGCTGGTGCGCGTGTGTTGCATCACTTCGCCGTTCAAGCGGGTAGTCAGTTCCAGGTCCTGCGGGTCGACGATTTCATCGCTGGTGACCATCCATGGGCCGAACCCACCGGTGGCTGGGAAGTTCTTCCCCGGAATAAACTGGATGGTGTGCTTCTGCCAATCACGTACGCTGCCGTCGTTGTAGCAGGCGTAGCCGGCGACATATTCCAGGGCGTCCTCGGGTTTGACATGGCGAGCGGTCTTGCCGATCACCACGGCCAGTTCACCTTCGAAGTCGAGCTTGTGGGAAACGGTTGGACGAACGATGGGCTGCAGGTGTGCGGTCTGGCTGTCGGCAAAGCGGGTGAAAATCATCGGGTAGGTCGGCATGTCCCGACCAGTCTCGCGCACATGCGTGGCGTAGTTGATCCCGATGCAGAGCACCTTGCCGGGGTTGGCAATAACCGGCAGAAAGGTGATTTCACTCAATGCCAGGCGGGGCAGGTCTTTCAGCGCATCAGCCCCCAGCTCGCTCAGTCGATTGCGCGTGATGGCTTCCTTGAGGTCTGCACCCAGGTGTGACTTGAGCGATTCTAGGTCAATGACGTGGTCACCTTCAACAATGCCGTACGTGGAACGGTTCTGGTAAACGAAGCTTGCGATTTTCATGGGTATGCCTCTGATTGCATCAATGATGAGAAATAGACTGTGAGGGTCTGGGTTGTTGCTTGCTTGCGGGGTCAAGCCGCAGCAAGGTGATTGCCGTCAGCGCGATGATTCCCGGAACCAACGCAGCGCTGAGGATCGCTGTCAAAACCCAGCCGGCT
>NZ_JAMFRV010000076.1 GCF_026224925.1 Pseudomonas sp.
CGATCACGGCTGGACGGTGTACCTCGCTATCGGTGGCATGAGTTTGGGCAATCTCTGGATCTGGTCCAGGCCGGAACCTGCTGCTGCCTGCTGAAATATTCGTTGGGTGACAGGCCCTCTTCGCGAATGAATTCGCTCCTACAGGGGGCCTCGATTTAACTGTGTGTGCGAATTCATTCGCGAAGAAACTGACTCGGTCTACCTGACGAAACCCTATACCAGCGGCTAATCGTCACAGCTATCAACCCACTCCTTGATCTGTGTCACACCCCCCTCTGGCCATTGAATTATCGTTGCCAATTCCTTCTCCTGGATGGAGCTGCGCGATGTCTGATTCCCCTGGCAAACTTCGACTTGGTGCGCTGGTCGCCTTGGTGGTGGGTTCGATGATTGGCGGGGGAATTTTCTCGCTGCCGCAAAACATGGCAGCCAGTGCTGATGTCGGGGCGATCTTGATTGGATGGGTTATCACCGCCGTCGGCATGTTGACTCTGGCGTTCGTGTTCCAGACCTTGGCCAACCGCAAACCCACCCTCGACGCCGGAGTTTACGCCTACGCCAAAGCCGGTTTCGGCGACTACATGGGCTTTTCATCCGCCTGGGGATACTGGATCAGCGCGTGGCTGGGCAACGTCGGTTATTTCGTTCTGCTGTTCAGCACCCTCGGTTACTTCTTCCCGATTTTCGGTCAGGGCAATACCGGCGCAGCGATTATCGGCTCGTCTATTTTGCTGTGGGCGGTGCACTTTCTCGTACTGCGCGGAATCAAGGAAGCCGCGTTCATCAACCTGGTGACCACGGTCGCCAAAGTCGTGCCGCTGTTATTGTTCATGTTGATTGCCGTGTTCGCGTTCAAACTGGACATCTTCAGCGCTGACATCTGGGGGCTCAAGAATCCGGACTTGGGCAGTGTGATGAACCAAGTGCGCAACATGATGCTGGTCACCGTGTGGGTGTTTATCGGCATCGAAGGCGCGAGCATCTTCTCGGCCCGCGCCGAAAAACGCTCGGACGTGGGCAAGGCCACGATCATTGGTTTCATCACCGTGTTGCTGTTCCTAGTGTTCGTTAACGTGCTCTCGATCGGGATCATGACTCAACCGGAACTGGCAAAACTGCAGAACCCATCGATGGCTGCCGTGCTGGAACACGTAGTCGGACATTGGGGCGCGGTGCTGATCAGCGTTGGCTTGATCATATCCCTGCTCGGCGCCCTGCTCTCTTGGGTGTTGCTGTGTGCCGAAATCATGTTCGCGGCCGCCAAGGATCACACCATGCCAGCGTTCCTCAAAAGGGAAAACGTCAACCATGTGCCGGCCAATGCGCTGTGGCTGACCAATGCCATGGTCCAGGTGTTCCTGATCATTACCTTGTTCTCGGCCAGCACTTACCTGTCGCTGATCTACCTCGCGACCTCAATGATCTTGATCCCGTACCTATGGTCTGCAGCCTATGCTGTGCTGCTGGCGGTGCGGGGCGAAACCTATGAAAAAGCCAGCGCCGAACGTAAAAAAGACCTGTTCATTGCTGCTGTCGCGCTGATTTATGCGGTCTGGCTGATCTACGCCGGCGGGGTCAAATACCTGCTGCTCTCGGCCCTGCTTTACGCCCCTGGCGTCATTCTGTTTGCCAAGGCCAAACGTGAAGTCGGCCAGGCAGTCTTTACCCCCGTGGAGAAATTGATATTCGCCTTTGTCGCGGTCGGTGCGCTGGTGGCGGCCTATGGTCTCTACGACGGCTTCTTGACCCTGTAACACCCGTGCACATTTCACTGGAGGAGTACATAAATGTCCGCTGATACCGTCAAACTTGGCGTCCACTCTGAAGTCGGAAAACTGCAAAAAGTGCTGGTGTGCTCTCCCGGCCTGGCCCACCAACGATTAACCCCGAACAACTGCGATGAACTGCTGTTCGACGACGTGTTGTGGGTCAATCAAGCCAAGCGCGACCATTTCGATTTCGTCACCAAAATGCGCGAGCGCGACATTGATGTGCTGGAGATGCACAACCTGCTCAGCGACATCGTGGCGCTCCCCGAAGCGCTGGACTGGATTCTTGAGCGTAAGATCGCCGCGAACTCGGTCGGCATCGGCTTGATCAATGAAACTAATTCCTGGCTGCGCAGCCTGGAGCCACGCAAGATCGCCGAATACTTGATTGGCGGCGTATCAGCGGATGACTTGCCCAGCGATTTCGGCGGTAAGACCCTAGAGATATTCCGTGATTTCCTCGGCCATTCCAGTTTCATTCTGCCGCCGCTGCCGAACACGATATTCACCCGAGACACCACCTGCTGGATCTACGGTGGCGTCACGCTGAACCCTATGCACTGGCCTGCGCGCCGCCAGGAAACCTTGCTCGCGAGCGCCATCTACAAATTTCATCCCGAGTTCGTCAACGCTGAGTTCCGCATTTGGTACGGTGACCCGGATCTAGACCACGGCAGCGCCAGCCTTGAAGGCGGCGACGTGATGCCCATCGGCAACGGCGTAGTATTGATCGGCATGGGCGAACGCTCTTCGCATCAAGCCATTGGCCAACTGGCGCGCAACTTGTTTCAGCACAACGCAGTCCAACGGGTGATTGTCGCCGGGCTGCCGCAGTCCCGTGCTGCGATGCACCTGGACACCGTGTTCAGCTTTTGTGACCGCGACCTGGTGACGATCTTCCCGGATGTCGTAAAGCAGATCGTCGCCTTCAGCCTGCGCCCGGATGAAAGCCAACCGGGCGGCATCGACATTCGTCGCGAAGACGGCACCTTTCTCGAGACCGTGGCCGCCGCGCTCAACCTCAAAGCCTTGCGCGTGGTCGAAACCGGAGGCAACAGTTTCGCTGCCGAGCGTGAGCAGTGGGACGACGGCAATAACGTCGTGGCGTTGGAGCCCGGCGTGGTCATTGGCTACGACCGCAACACTTACACCAACACCCTGTTGCGCAAGGCAGGCGTCGAAGTCATCACCATCAGCGCCAGTGAATTGGGCCGAGGGCGTGGCGGCGGCCATTGCATGACCTGCCCCATCGTTCGTGACCCTGTGAATTACTGATCGCTTGCCCACCCAAAAGGGAGACATTGAACATGGCTTTTAATATGCGTAACCGCAGCCTGCTGAGCTTAATGCACCACACCACGCGCGAGCTGCACTACTTACTGGACCTGTCCCGCGACCTTAAGCGCGCGAAGTACACCGGCACCGAACAGCAACACCTGAAGGGCAAAAACATCGCGTTAATCTTCGAAAAAACGTCGACCCGCACCCGGTGCGCGTTCGAAGTCGCGGCCCACGATCAAGGCGCCCACGTCACCTACATTGACCCTGTATCGTCGCAAATCGGCCACAAAGAAAGCATGAAGGACACCGCCCGGGTACTTGGCAGGATGTTCGATGCCATTGAATACCGTGGCTTCGAGCAAGAGATCGTCGAAGAGCTGGCCAAATTCGCCGGAGTGCCGATTTTCAACGGCCTAACCGCAGAATTCCACCCGACGCAAATGATCGCCGACACCATGACCATGCGTGAACACAGCGACAAACCGCTGCACGACATCAGTTACGCCTACTTGGGCGATGCGCGTTACAACATGGGCAATTCGCTGCTGATGATCGGTGCCAAGCTGGGCATGGACGTGCGCATCGGCGCGCCAAAAGCTTTATGGCCACATGAAGACTTTATCGCGCAGTGCAAAGCGTTTGCCGAAGAAAGCGGCGCACGCATTACCCTCACCGAAGACCCGAAAGAAGCGGTCAAGGGCGTCGATTTCATCCACACCGACATTTGGGTGTCCATGGGCGAACCGGTGGAAGCCTGGGACGAGCGCATCGAGCAGTTGCTGCCGTATCAGGTCAACAGCGAGATGATGAAAGCGGCGGGCAATCCGCGCGTTAAATTTATGCATTGCCTGCCAGCGTTTCACAACAGCGAAACCACGGTCGGCAAAGACATCGCCAGCCGTTACCCGAACCTGGCCAACGGCGTGGAAGTCACCGAAGAGGTGTTTGAGTCACCGGCCAATATTGCGTTTGAGCAGGCGGAAAACCGTATGCACACCATTAAAGCGATATTGGTGGCTGCTTTGGCTGGCTGAGTTGCCCCAAAACCGTAGGAGCGGGGGTGCGCGGGGTGGCTCGCGACGCCGTCGCACACACCCGACACGAATATTGACGGAAAGATAAAAAAAAAATGTTTAATAATGATGCG
>NZ_JAMFRV010000773.1 GCF_026224925.1 Pseudomonas sp.
GCCTACCCGGAACATACGGCGGAGGTGCCTAAAATTCGGGATTTTGTGCGCTGGATGCTTGAACAGTTGGATAACCCGGCCGCTTAGGGGCGACAATGCGGGCCCAGCACTTGTGCGACCCCAACCCCACCGGCAGCTCTGGAGAACTGACAAAAATGAGTGAGAGCGCCTTCTCTGATCGTATCGTGCAGAACCTGCTCGACACCGACTTCTACAAGCTGACCATGATGCAAGCGGTACTGCACAACTACCCCAACGTAGATGTTGAGTGGGAGTTTCGCTGTCGCAACGGCGAGGATCTGCGGCCTTATTTGTCCGAAATCCGCCACCAGATCGCCCTGCTGTGCGAGCTGTCCATGGGGCCTGAACAGTTGGGTTTTCTTGAACGCATCAGCTTTATGAAGCCTGATTTTTTGCGGTTTCTTGGCCTGTTCCGTTTCAATATGCGTTACGTGCAGACCCACATCGAAGACGGCGAATTACGTATTCGTCTGCACGGGCCATGGCTGCATGTAATTATGTTTGAGGTGCCGCTGCTGGCGATTGTCAGCGAAGTGCGCAATCGCATTCGCCACCCTGGCACGCTTCTGGTGCAAGCCCGCGATCAACTGTATCGCAAGTTCGACTGGCTACAAGCCAACGCCTCCAGCGACGAACTGGCTGAATTGAAGGTTGCTGACTTCGGCACCCGCCGCCGCTTCTCGTACCGCGTACAGGAAGAAGTGGTGTCGGTGCTCAAGCAAGACTTCCCCGGCCAGTTCGTGGGTACCAGCAACGTAGAACTGGCGCGCAAACTGGACTTGAAACCCCTGGGGACCATGGCCCATGAATGGATCATGGCCCACCAACAACTCGGCCCGCGATTGATCGATAGCCAGATTGTCGCGCTCGATTGTTGGGTTCGTGAGTACCGCGGGTTGCTGGGGATTGCGCTGACGGATTGCATCACCACCGACGCGTTCCTCAACGATTTCGATCTGTATTTCGCCAAGCTGTTCGATGGCCTGCGGCATGATTCTGGCGAACCGGTGCAGTGGGCCGAAAAATGCATAGCGCATTACCAGAAACTCGGTATTGATCCGATGAGCAAGACGCTGGTCTTTTCAGACGGCCTGAATTTGCCCAAAGCCTTGGACATATTCCGCGCCCTGCGCGGTCGGATCAATGTCAGCTTTGGCATCGGCACCAATTTGACCGCTGATATTCCGGGAATTGAACCCATGAGTATCGTGCTTAAAATGACCGCCTGCGCGGGTCAAGCAGTCGCCAAGATCTCCGATGAACCCGGCAAGACCCAGTGCAAAGACCCAAATTTCGTCGCCTATTTGCGTCACGTTTTCAAAGTACCGGTCAGCCCCGTCGCCGAGCTGCCCGCGTTAAAACCGTCTGTTTCCACACACCTTGTCGAGGAGTGAATCATGCAAGCTGTACAGCTCCAGATCGCTGCAGAGCTTAACGTCCAACCGCCTTTCGCCGACCAGAACGCCCTTGAAGCTGAAGTCGCGCGACGGATCGCTTTTATTCAGCAGTGTTTAAAAAACGCACAGCTCAAGACGTTGGTGTTGGGCATCAGTGGTGGCGTCGACTCGCTGACCGCAGGCATGCTCGCCCAACGTGCTGTAGAGCAATTGCGCGAAAGCACCGGGGATAAAAGTTATTGTTTCATTGCCGTGCGCCTGCCGTATCAGACCCAGGCGGACGAGCACGAAGCCCAGGCCAGCCTTGAGTGCATCAAGCCGGACGAGTCGCACACGGTGAATATTGGCCCTTCGGTGCAGGCATTGACTGCGCAGATCAAGGCGTTCGAAGGCCAACACGCCAGCGCGGTAGATTTCGTGACCGGTAACACCAAGGCACGCATGCGGATGGTCGCGCAATACGCTATCGCGGGGGCGCGTCAGGGTTTGGTGATCGGTACTGATCATGCAGCGGAAGCGGTCATGGGTTTCTTCACCAAGTTCGGTGACGGCGCCTGCGACATCGCACCGCTCAGTGGGCTGGTGAAAAATCAGGTCCGGGCCATCGCTCGCAGCTTCGGCGCCCCGCAGTCATTGGTGGACAAAGTGCCAACTGCCGACCTTGAGGATTTGGTACCGGGTAAGCCGGACGAAGCTTCTCATGGTGTGACCTACGCCGAGATCGATGCCTTCCTGCACGGCGAGCCGGTTCGCGAAGAAGCGTTCAAGATCATCCGCGACACTTACCTCAAGACCCAACACAAACGCGTACAGCCGTACGCGCCTTAAAGACCGAGGCGCGGGCTGTCTGAAAAACCGCGCCGCTTCCCCCCGCTCATTACCTGTGGGACCGAATTCATTCGGGAAGCGGTCTACACCCCAGCCAACAATAAAAAACGGAATGAACCCGCCGTTTTTTTTCGCTTGTCGTGCCTGGCTATCGAGGCTCTCATAGGGGCCTACTTTTCACAGTCAGAGCCCGTTGCTTATGTCCTCCTTCGAAGGCCTGTTTTCGCTTGTCGCATCCGTTGTTGGCCAACCCGCTGCGCAGTGGCTTGAAGCCCATGTTGACGTGCCGCAAGGTCTGCATGACTTCGCCTGGAGCGATGCTGAACTGCACCGCGTGTGGCTGGCTGAAGCGCTGAACCTGTGCCTGTTTCACAAACTGGTTGAGGCTGTACCGGCCGGCCGCCTGTACGTTAACGAACAAGCTGAGCAGCGACGCAAAGTGGTGTTCGATCACGGTGCAATTCGCACCGTGGACTGGTTTGCCAACGGTGAGCTGCCTCGCGGGCGTCTGGCGTTTACCCGCCTCCTCGAACCACTGGGCTTCACCGATGTGCGCACCTACCCGCTGACCAAACTGAACATGACCGGTTGGGGCTATCGCCAACAGGATCTGCCGGAAGACATTGCGCAGTTTTTTGTTTCTGAACTGCATCCCGGTCGTTTCAGCGAAGCGTTCCAGGCTGCTGCTGAGCGCGTTGTCAGCTCTAGCCGTGATCCGCTGAGCGCCGAGCACCTGAGCATTCTCAATCGCCTGCAACTGACCCGTCACTGCTCGTTGAGTGAGGCTTACCGCTTGTTACCGGGTTTATATCAAGCCTTTGGTCGCCAGCACGGCGTTGTGCGACATGCCGATTATCAGCAATTGCTCAGCGAAAGCGCAGAAATGGCGTGGATTTCAACAGAAGGGAACAGCTTCAATCACTTGACTGACCGAGTGACAGACCTGGAGTCCGTGGTCGCCGAGCAGATTCGTCGAGACCGGCCGATGAAAGACAGCATCGAAACGTCAGCCTCGGGTCGAGTCATGCAGACCGCTTACAAAGCGTGCACGGTAAAGCGGACGATGGCAGATGCGAGCGGAAAACTGCAGGAGCATCAGGTGCCGGGTTCTTTTGTTGAGTTCATCCAACGCAAGATCGATCCAATCGACGACAAACTGGACCTGAACTTTGACAGCAGCAATGCTCAAGGCATCTTCAAGATGACCGGATCGAAGTAACGCGCTGATTCACACATCTCCTGTAGGAGCTGCCGAAGGCTGCGAAAGAACAACGGAGAATCGCAGCCTTCGGCAGCTCCTACAGGGTCTAGCGATTACTTAACCGCAATAGTGCCTTTCATCATGCTGATGTGGCCTGGGAATGTGCAGAAGAACGCATAGTCCTGGCCAGCTGTCAGCTTCGACACGTCAAATGTCACCGAGTCTTTTTCGCCAGCTCCGATGATTTTAGTGTGCGCGATAACGCGTTCGTCGCCGTCTTTCAGGTAGTTCTTGTCAATACTAACGGACATGCCGTCGGTAGCGACAGGCTGCGCATCGGCAGCCTTGGCCAACACCCAGTTATGCCCCATAACGTTTTTCGGCAAGCTGCCGGAGTGACTCAAATTAACGGTGAAGGTTTTGCAGCTTTTATCGATGGTGATTTCTTTGGTGTTGTAAGTCATCTGGTCTGTTGAATCGACATCGACACTGCACTCCGCTGCCAGCAAATGGCCACTCGCGAGGGTTAGCAGGGATACAGCGACAAGTTTACGAATCATGGTGAATCTCCAGGGCAAAACATAAGTCGTTATTTTTGAATCAAGGATTGTATACAGAAAGACTGCCCGATTTGCGTTCAAGTTCCAATGACTTGCGTCAACGTAACGCACATGACTATCGCCACCATCGAGAGAATCAACCGGCCAGCAACGGCGCGACGCCATAACATGGCGGCATCATTCAGGAGCGCACACCATGCACCTCACCAGTTTCTTTCGCAGCTTGCTCGCCGTTTACGCCTGTGGCGCCAGCGGCATGTACGAACAACCTCACGAACGTTTTCAGCGCGACTAACACTTGGACTGGCTCGGCCAAGCCTTTATTCTGTGGCATTGATGACCAAGGAGTAGGCGATGTCTTTGAAGTCCGTTTGTGTTTTTTGCGGCGCCAGCGCAGGCAGCAACCCAGCCTACCGTGAAGCGGCGATCGCGCTGGGCCGTACGCTGGCCGAACGTCAGCTAACCTTGGTATACGGCGGTGGCGCTGTCGGCCTTATGGGTATTGTCGCTGATGCTGCTCTGGCAGCGGGCGGCGAAGTGATTGGGGTCATTCCAGAAAGCCTGCGAAGCCTGGAAATCGGCCACAACGGCCTGACCCGCCTGGAAGTCGTCGATGGCATGCATGCACGTAAAGCGCGCATGGCTGAGCTCAGCGATGCATTTATCGCGCTTCCCGGCGGTTTGGGCACGCTTGAAGAGTTGTTTGAAGTCTGGACGTGGGGACAGCTGGGTTATCACGCAAAGCCGCTGGGCCTGATGGACGTGAACGGTTTCTACAGCAAACTGGCGGGTTTTCTCGATCACGTGGTCAGCGAAGGGTTTGTGCGCGACGAACACCGCAACATGCTGCAGATCAGCGATTCGCCTACTGAGTTGCTGGACACCCTGGACGCTTGGACACCCCTCGCAGCCCCCAAGTGGGCAGGTCAAAAACCTACCTGATCAGACAGTTAATTGCTGTTAGTGGACCGTTGAGCACACAACGCCGTGTGCACGATGCCGTTCTCAGGCAGAATGGCGGCATTTCCCGCCTAAACAGAGGATCGCCCATGGCTAAACCTAACTATTCCTTCGCCAAACGTCAGAGAGATCTGGCAAAAGAGCAGAAGAAAGAGGAAAAGCTGCAAAAGAAAACGGCTGCTCTGACCGAAACCGGCGCAGAAGGCGAAACCGTTGAAGGCCAAGAGCCTGCCGACGACGCCGAGGCAACGCCAGAAGCAACTCCGGCCACCTGATAACGCTGGGCTTCGCCAATCGATGAAGCCCGTACGCCACGTCTGTCGCTCAAGCGGCAGACTACGGCAACCTCTCTCTAAAGCCTTACGGACACAGTCAAACGGCCTCGGCACTGACGGGCATTACCGTCACTTCCACTTCCGGGTCATGGCTGCCGCCGCCCAGAATGACCCCACGCAACGGCGATACATCCGAGAAATCACGGCCCCAGGCCAGGCTGATGTGCTCCAGTGTCGGCTGCACATTGTTGGTCGGGTCAAAATCCACCCAGCCCAACACCGGGCAAAATACCGATACCCATGCATGCGATGCGTCTGCGCCGATTAACCTCGGTTGGCCAGGTGGCGGCTGAGTCAGCAAGTAGCCGCTGATGTAACGCGCCGCCAAGCCACGCGACCGCAGACAGGCCAGCATCAGGTGAGCAAAGTCCTGACACACGCCCCGCCGGTTCTCCAGCACCTCGACCAGAGGAGTGGCGACCTGAGTGGCCTCCTCGTCGAAGGTGAACTCGGTAAAGATCTTTTCCATCAGCGCTTGCACACAGAGCAGCAGCGGACGGTTGGGAGAAAAACAACTGGCAGAGAAATCAACGAACGTTTGCTTCAAATGCACATAAGGTGATTCGAAGCGAAACCGACACGCTTCAATAATATTGGGCGACAGCGGCATACCGCTGTAGGTCAATGCGCTGCTGGTGGCATTCCAGCCGGCAGATTGCTCGAAGTCCAGCGACGGCCGCGCCAGCACTTCGACCCGTAGCCGAGCGTTGACCTGTAATTCATCGTGGGGCCGCTCGAACGCCAAACGTGTCAGCGGATTGCCAAAGACGTCCAGCTCATCCCGGCGACTGGTCGGTACCGGGCTGATCAGCAGTTCTTGTTGGGTGCACCGCTGCCAGGCGCAAGGCCGTGGCCACAGGTGCGCCAGCTGCTGGGCCAAGGACACTGGGCTGTCGTATTTATAGTGGGTGTCATGAAAAATCTGGTAATGCGCGCTCATCAGACAGACACCGTATGTTGGCTGACATCATCGACATGGGCAAAGTGACGCAGGGCCAGGCGGTCTGACATGAGCCCGCTGGTGTCACCGATGTCTTGCAGCAAATTAGCCAAGCCGTCGAGGACTGCGCGCACACTGCTTTTACCGAACAATGGGTTTTCTAAACTGCCCAGATCGAATGCTGACAAACGTTGAACCAAGGCTGTCAGGCTGCTATCACGCGGCGCACCGAAATCCTCATTCAAACGGTTCAACGCGCGTGTCACCAATTTAAGTTGGAACAACACCGCATGTGGGTTCTGTTCATCGAGTAACAATAGGTCGAGCACGGGGATCAACTGCGGCATCGCCAGGTAACGCGAGCGGTAGGTAATGCTGCTGTTGCCCAGCTCCAGCAGCCACTCCAGGCCAGCCTGATCGTTAACGGAAGCATCGCGCAAAAATGCAGCAAAGCTGATGCTCAAAAATTGCAGCCGCTCGATACGCCGACCAATCATCAAAAAGCGCCAGCCTTCATCGCGGGTCATGTCATCCAGGGCAAAACCGGACAAGGCGGCCAACGACATCACCAGGCGGTTGAGGAAGTCGAGCAGCTCACCGAAGTCTGGCTCCTCGGTGTCCAAGCTGATGGATTCGCGTTGCAACTCAACCAGCGCCTGCCAGTTTTCTCGGGAGAGCTTGCCGCGCACTTGCGAGGCGGCCCATTGCAAACGTTGCAGGTTGGCCCGCAGGCTTTGCGACCAATCATCGCCCAGCAGGGCCGCGAGCAAGCGCTCGTGCAGGTCGCCTTCTTCGGGCAGCAAATGCAAGGTTTCACCCAGCTCCACTGCCGCTTGCAGCGCCAAGGGATCATCGCCGTCAACGTAACGAGTGAGCATGATGCGCAGCAAACGTGCGCTGTTATCGCAGCGCTCACAGTAGCGACCAAACCAAAAGAGGTTTTCGACCACCCGCGAAGGCAGGTAAGGGTCGCGCCGAATCAGGTCCCGGACGCCCAGCGCCCGCTGAGTTTTCCAGGGTTTGATGCCCTCGGCACGCTCGCCCAGCACCCACGTGTCCTTGCTCGCCCCGCCGCGCTGCATCGACACCACGTCGGCGTCTGCTTCGGCCGCGACGCGGGTCAGGCCACCAGGCAGCACTTCATAGCCGTCAGCGCTGGCGACGGCGTAAACACGCATGCCGATAGCGCGTGGTTGCAGTTGCTCACCATCGGGCTGCCAAACCGGTGCATGGGATAACTGCGCCAGCTCCTGCGCAACGTAGGCATACGGACGCGCCTGCATCCTCAAGGCCAGCGCCTGGAGTTGCTCGACGTCCAAATCACGGCCGAATACCGGGGCAAAGCTTTGTGAAGGGAATGCCGGCTTGATCAGCAGGTCTGGGAGTTTTTCCAGCGCCGCAGCCAGCACCGGAGGTTCGCCGCACCACCACGTTGCCACAGAGGGCAAAATCAGCTCCTCACCAAACAAGTGCTGATTGATTCTCGGCAGGAAACCCAACAACCCCGGCGATTCCAGCACACCGCTGCCCAAGGCATTAGCGACCAGCACTCGGCCTTGGCGAACGGCTTCAAGTAAACCGGGCACTCCCAGTGCCGAGTCAGTACGCAGCTCCAACGGGTCGCAGAAGTCATCGTCGAGACGACGCATGATCGCGTGAACCCGACGTAACCCGCTCAAGGTCTTCAGGTAAACCGTGGCATCGCGAACGGTCAGATCGCCGCCTTCGACCAACGGATAACCCAACTGTCGCGCCAGGTACAGGTGTTCGAAATAACTTTCGTTGAACCGGCCTGGGGTCAACAGCACCACCAGCGGTGGCTCTTTGTCCGTCGGCGCCTGGCGTGCCAGCGTTTCCTGCAACGCCCGGAAAAATCCCGTCAGGTGTTGCACCTGCAAATCACGGTACATGTCCGGAAACGCCCGCGACACGATTTGCCGGTTCTCCAGGGAATACCCTGCACCCGATGGTGCTTGAGTGCGGTCGGCCGTAACCCACCAACGCCCGTCTGGCGTTCGCGCCAAGTCCACAGCGTACATGTGCAAGAACGTGCCTTCGGGCGGTTTCACGCCCTGACACGGCCACAAATAATTGTTATGGCCAAACACCAGCTCAGCCGGGAGCAAACCATCGGCGATCAACTGCTGCGGACCATACAGATCAGCCAGCACAGCATTGAGCAAGCGTGCGCGCTGAGCGATGCCTGCGGCGACAGCAGCCCATTCCTGAGCCGGAATAAGGTGCGGCAGCAAATCCAGCTCCCAAGGACGGTCAGCCCCCTTGGGATCGGCGTAAACGTTGTAGGTCACGCCGTTTTCTTGAATTTGCCGGGACAGCAGTGCCTGACGCTGGATCAATTGCGTGGGTGTGCTGCGTTGTAGATGTTCATACAGCTGCCGCCAATGCGGCCGAACAGCACCGCTGGCATCCAGCATCTCGTGATAAGTACCCGTAGTGAGCGGATAGCGGTCAAGCAGGTCGGGCATGGAAGGCTCGGCAGACAGCAAAAGACGTCAAATTAGCGCAGAAAAATGACACGCGAAGGGGTGAGCCTTCACGTGTCGTTGTCCCGAATGGGCTTGTTCTAGTGGCGACGCATGTCCAGCGTCATCGGCAGCTCATCGTTAACGGTCAGCAACGGCACTTCCAATTTGCCAGGGCTATGGCCAATGCGGAAAAAGCGTGAAAGACGTCGACTTTCCGCCTCGTTGGCATTGACCGGCAAGGTTTCATAATTGCGCCCGCCAGGATGCGCGACATGATACTCGCAGCCGCCCAAGGAACGCTGCATCCATGTGTCGAGCAGGTCAAAAACCAGCGGTGCATGGCTCGGGATGGTTGGCTGCAGGCAATTTGCCGGCTGCCAGGCACGATAACGCACGCCGGCAACGAACTCGCCAACGCGTCCGGTCGGCTGCAGCGGCACCGGAATGCCATTGCAGGTCAGCATGTAACGCTGAGGCGGCAAGCCATTGACCTTCACCTGCAAGCGCTCCAGCGAGGAGTCTACATAGCGCACCGCACCACCGGCCGCGCCCTCTTCGCCCAACACGTGCCACGGCTCGAGCGCCTGACGAATTTCCAGATTGATGCCGCTGACGGCGTAATCGCCCACTTTCGGGAAGCGAAACTCCAGATGCGCCGCAAACCATTCGGAACGCAGTGGGTATCCGGCCGCTGTCAGCTCAACAATAACGTCGGCAAAGTCCTGCTCGATAAAGTGCGGCAGCATGAAGCGGTCGTG
The DNA here is from genome assembly GCF_026224925.1 of Pseudomonas sp. Taxonomy (GTDB): domain Bacteria; phylum Pseudomonadota; class Gammaproteobacteria; order Pseudomonadales; family Pseudomonadaceae; genus Aquipseudomonas. The sequence continues at coordinate 9,487 of NZ_JAMFRV010000773.1, forward strand.
CAACTCCGTGCCCCATCGCGCCAACTTGGCCGGGGCATAAGGTTCACGCCAGAAGCGCGCAACCAAGGCCCGAAGCAGCAACTGCTGCGCCAGACTCATGCGTGCATGCGGCGGCATTTCAAAGGCCCGCAACTCCAAAAGTCCCAAACGCCCGGTGGCTCCGTCCGGGGAATAGAGTTTGTCGACGCAAAATTCTGCCCGGTGCGTGTTGCCGGTTACGTCGATCAACAGGTTTCGTAGCAGCCTGTCCACCAGCCATGGCGCGCATTCTTCACCAGGCGCCGGCATTTGCGAGAAAGCGATTTCCATCTCATACAGCGAATCGTTACGCGCTTCATCCACGCGAGGCGCCTGGGACGTCGGGCCAATGAACAGGCCAGAAAACAGGTACGACAGCGAGGGGTGGTTATGCCAATAGCTCAGCAGGCTGCGCAACAGGTCCGGGCGCCGTAAAAACGGCGAGTCCGCAGGTGTCGCGCCACCCAGCACGAAGTGGTTGCCGCCGCCGGTGCCGGTGTGACGGCCATCGATCATGAATTTCTCGGTGGTCAGGCGAGTCAATCGCGCCTGCTCATACAGAAACTCGGTGCGCTCGACCAACTCATCCCAGCTAGACGAGGGTTGCACGTTGACTTCGATCACACCGGGATCAGGCGTGATCCGGAAGTTTGCCAGACGCGGGTCGCTTGGCGGCTCATAGCCTTCAAGCAGTAACGGGCAATGCAACTCCTCGGCGCTGGCTTCAACGGCGCTGACCAGTTCGAGGTAGTCCTCAAGCTTCTCCAGCGGCGGCATGAACACGTACAAACGGCCGTCTCGGGCCTCGGCACACAGGGCTGTGCGGGTTAGCCAATGGGCGGACTCGGCAGTCTTGGGTTCACGCTCATCATCGGCGTTGACCTGTTCGGTCAGGCTGTTGAGCTGTGACTGCACCTGATCGCTGCTTGGCAGCTCAGGGAAGTCCTGGTTATGGTCGGTGGGGTGAATGAACGGATATTCCGACGCCTTGACCCAGGGTTGCGAGGCCAGCGGCAGTCGATAACCCAACGCCGAATCGCCCGGCACCAGTCGACAATGTTCGTCGCGCAGGAACCAGCGACCGCTTTGCCATTTGTCCCCCGCCTTGGCGCGGGTTAATGGCAGCACTTGGCCGATGACCTTGTCCAAACCTTGGGTGAAGACTTTGCGCAGGCGATCACGCTCCAGCTTGTCTTCGAGACGCGAGTCCTCGGCACTGACATTCAGCGGCAACGCACCTTCGCGCCACAGGTAATAAAAATTGTCTTCGTACGCCGGGAACACGAAACGCGTCGGCAGCTTTAAGCGTTCGGCAACGCTTGCTAGGAAACGCCCGGCCATTTCGCCATCGACGCCATAATCTTCAGTTTCATCGGCAATCAATGCGTTGTTGTGCCACACCGGTTGCCCGTCTTTGCGCCAAAAGCAGTTCAGCGACCAGCGCGGCAATTGCTCGCCGGGGTACCACTTGCCTTGCCCGAAATGCACGATCCCCAGCGGCGCATAGTGTTTGCGCATGCGCTGATAGAGTTCGGCGGAGAGCTTGCGCTTTTCCGGGCCGAGCGCCGCGGTGTTCCACTCATCACCGTCGCGATCATCAATGGAGACGAACGTCGGTTCGCCACCCATGGTCAGACGCACATCGGCGGCAATCAGATCGGTATCGATCTTGCGGCCAAGGGCCTGAATCGCTAGCCATTGGTCTTCGCTGTACGGCTGGGTGACGCGTGGCGCCTCCCAAATCCGCTCAACAGACATTTCATGGGTGAATTCGGTTTCGCATGGCTCAACCAAACCGCTGATGGGTGCCGCCGACGACGGTTCTGGGCTACAGGCCAACGGAATATGACCTTCGCCCGCAAACAAGCCGGAGGTGGCATCGAGCCCGACCCAACCGGCGCCGGGCAAGTAAACCTCGCACCAAGCGTGTAAGTCAGTGAAATCGACGTCCGTACCAGAAGGCCCGTCGAGGGCTTCGACGTCAGCTTTGAGCTGAATCAAATAGCCCGACACAAACCTGGCGGCCATGCCCAAGTGGCGCATCAGCTGCACGAGCAGCCAAGCCGAGTCGCGGCACGAGCCAGAGGCGTTATCCAGCGTGAATTCCGGGGTCTGCACGCCCGGTTCCATGCGGATCAGGTAAGCGATGTCTTGGCTCAGACGCTGGTTCAGTGCCACCAGAAAATCGATGGCTGGCAACGGTGTGCGGTCGATGCTCGCCAGGTAGGCCGCGAACTTCGGCGTCAGCGGCAGTGTGGCGAGGTACGGCGCCAGCTCCCGCTGCTCTTCGCTGGCGTAGACAAAGGGGATCTTTTCCGCGTACGGCTCAAGGAAAAAGTCGAACGGGTTGAACACTGCCATTTCGGCAACAAGATCGACTTCGACCCGCAGCTCATTGGTTTTCTCGGGGAAGACCAAGCGCGCTAGATAGTTGCCCTGAGGGTCTTGCTGCCAGTTGACGAAATGCTGCTCAGGCAGAACTTTCAGGGAATAAGACAAAATCCGCGTACGGCTGTGAGCCGCAGGACGAAGGCGCACGATCTGCGGGCCCAGTTCGACCGCTCGGTCGTAGCGGTAATGCGTGACATGGTGCAAGGCGATATGAATCGACACGGCGTGCCTCCTGCGAGCCTGGACGGTAATGGACCCGCGCAAGACTTATGCCATCCGGGCAAATACGGGCGGTTGCTACATTACTCGACTCATTACAGCACCAAAATGGCGCCCTGCATGAGCCACCGTGCAAGCCTCGCACAGAAAAGGCGCCGGAACTGAAAAATCATGCGCCCTCCCTCCCACAAACCTCTCTTTTGATAGCTGTATTTATTTAAAACATCCTCTTATCCCTTGGCGCTTAGATGTTTTTTCCGGCGCGTTCATCACGACGGAAATCCAATTTCAGCGTTTAGGAGATACCCCCAGTGGAGCAGCATAAAAATGACGTACCCTTTGAATTGAAAGCATGGACCAGCAAAAACGGCTTCGCCCATTGGGGCAGTGCTGAACTGGCGGATTACGACGTTTTGCTTGGCGAATTAGGCGTACAAAGACAAAACAATATCATTGGGTTTGAACCCGATCAGTTGATGGCGCGTTATGGCCTGGAATCACCGACAAACCTGGTTGAGCTTGACGCCTGCATCGAGGCGTTAAATCTAGCTAAAGAACTCACCCTTCGAACGATCCTTAACGACGCGCTAAATATCGACTCGCTGCTGGATGCTAACGCCCTTTCATCTCTGAAACAGGTCACCGATGTGTTCAAAGAGGGCAGCACCGAGTCGTTACTGGATCTGCTGGTATTTCCCGCTTTTTTACAGTGGCAACCAGAAGACATTATCGCGTGGCCGGTCACGTCATTAGCGACGCTGCTGGAATCACCAAAGGCGCAGGCACTGGGCAAACACCTTACTGCCAAACTCGATTGGTATGGTGGCGCCAATGACCAGACACCCTCGGCAGTCATACTGGCAAAATTGATCTGGAAAGCTATCGCGCTGGACCTGGACCCAAGAGCCGACCTGTGCGGTTTTGATATTGATCAACCTATCCACTGGGGAAAAAGTTACAGCACGCTAAACCACGAAATCGAGCGCTTTATCGAAACATCCACGAATGCTTTTAGCCCAACGACGGCGCAATTGGCGATCTGGGTTCTGAAGCCGAACTACCCAGCAGGCCTGAATATTAAAGGCGTTCCAGCTCAGTTGGCGCACCGACGAAGCTCGGCATGGCTTCATCTGCAACATGGCATCAATCTGGCCGAAGCGTTGGAAGTCGGACTGTCCAGTCGGATGGATTACCAGGCCCTTCAGAACCTGTCGTCGAAAATCCTCGAAGGCTCGACACCAGATCAGCAAATCTTTGTCTCTGCTGCGATGACTCCGCCCTTGGTGGACTGGGCTGAAACACGCGGGCTGATTCAAGCAAAACCTGATAACGGCTACGCTGATGCCGATATCAACCGCGCGTTTTCAAGCTTCATGGCGGAAGAGAAAAAACTTGAAAATGCCATCGTTCAGTTGCAAAAGAAAGTACCCGACCGACTGGATATGGCGCAGCAATTACTTGCCCAAGAACAGATAGCACCAGACACCATATTTCTTGATCGATCAGGTCGCTCCGATGAACACATCCGTGCTAACGGAAGCGGCTTTTCTTTCGACACCTCACTGCGTACCCGTCGTTTAGCGCTCGATTTAGTAGCCTCCGGGCGATTGAGTGGCCCTTCTCCAGATTGGATGCCACCGCTTATAAAGTGGGCGAGGATTTTTACCCCAACTTCAGGGTGCGTTATCAAAACCTGCCCAACATCGCCGCCCAGTTCGAGACTGACTTTGAGCAGTGGTTCGTTGCAACCACTTCAGCACTGGAAACAATCACCGATGCACTACTGGATGACTTGCCCCTGGAGGAGCGCCTAGCCATTGAGCAAGGGAAAGTAGAACTCTTTACCCTGCGCAAAAACAACCATGACTTGCTGTCGCCTGCGAGCAAAGGCCCCAACGTTAACGTCATGCTCAATACGCCGAAAAACGATGACCTGCTGGTCGCTAACTACGGCTTCATCCTTTATTCGACACATGGAGCCCACAGCTATTTCCATGAGCTGTTTCCATATGCCGGACTCCTTCAACGACGCGATGATCTCAGTACCACGGCCAGGTTGCGTGCTATTAAAAACAGTATGGATGACCGCCGACCGTCACTCATACCTTTCGATTGGGCCGCCTACTCCACGGGCTCGGCACCCGTCATTGCGCCGGAGTCTATGGCCGTACTCCATCACCTTGTGACCTACCCCTTCCCTGCATCCGGTACAAAAACCCGTCAAAAATTATTGGCGCACGCTATCACGTGCCAAGCCTTATCCGACATTAAAGCCCGCTTATATAAAATCGCAAAAGGAACCACCGCGTTCGATAAACCGGACCCGACTCTCGCTTTTCTGAAAGCCTACATCATTCCAATTTGGGGTCCGTTGGAAAATCTCGTTGAGGGCGCCAAGTCACCCCGCAGTGCGGCGCCGATCTTGCTGAACACCTTTCTTCTCTTGGCAGACATAGCGTCGGTTGTATTTCCAGTTGCCAAAGTCGTAAGTCTCACCACCCGTTTCGTGAACAAAGCCGCAACCTTCGGCCTGCGTAGCGCTTTGCCAAGCCTGGGGCTATTGTCCAAAAGCATGGTAGCTACCAGTTACCACGTCTTAAATCCACTAAGCGGTGCTTATGATTTTTTAAGGTTTGCCGGCAAAAAGACCGTAGCACTAAGCCGTGCCTCATTTAACGCGGCCAGGCGGGGAATAGAGGAGTCCAGAGTCTTATTGGCTTCTCACTTACGCTTCCAGAAACCGTTTTTTTCACTCAGTAGCCAGGACGTGAAAACCTGGAAAAACCAGGATTATCGCTACCGGCTGCTCGACGTTGATGGTCATTCAAATGTGCTGATTTACGGGCAACCCGAACGTGCGGGTTGCTATTTTCTCGACCCGACAACCCATCGCCCATACGGTTCGGCGCTGATGCAGGTCGACGACGTCGGTCGTTTCAGTCGGCATGTCCCGTCGGAATTAATGCTTGAGCATCAAGGCAGTGCCCTGTTGCTTTTGAACATGACCCCTGACCTGACCAAACACTGGGTTCGCTGGGGTGACGAACTATTTTTAGAGGCGGGTGGCGTCACCTATAAAAAAATCAGGCTTGAGGACGGAACAGTCGTACTGAAACGAACCCGGCCATTGAAAACGGTTGATCACCTGGAACCGCTTGAAAAACTGGCCTGCCGGGCAAAAAGAGCACCGGATGCCCTCGTAAAATGTGCGGACAATATATTCAAAAACGTGGGTCACAGTAACGCCACTGCCACCCGCACAACAGGTGTCGATACCGCTCCTTGGTTCACCGATATAAGTGTGACCGCTGCGACTGACACTGGACGGGTAGTTCATGGACGACAGATCTATGAAATCAAAAACAACCGCCTTATGGCAAAACTGGATATTTCATTAATCCAGCCTAAAGATTATAAAAAAACCATCACTGTAAACATCACTGGGGGGAACGACATTTTTAAACAAATCAACATTGCCGATGGAATTGTAGACGGGATAAAAGACACGCGTATCGTTTCTGCGGTGGTCGCGAAACGCAAAATCAACGGATCAAAGGTCATCGTCACCCAAGCGGACGAAGGAATTTACTATTTCGGGAATTTCTTTGAAGGCCGCCCAATGCAACTAAACCGAATACAAGTAAATACCAAAAATGTAACCGATAAAACGAACCTGAGCGAAGAGCACTACCTTGTCTACATTTACAACGGTTCTTACGACGCAAACCGCTACATCAAAACCCTTGGCCCCCAGGTTATCGAGGCCGACCTTAACGCTATCAGGCGTGACCTCATCGCAGGGAAAGAAACGCACGTCAGTAAGTTCGTAGGCGGCCCTTTCGACATGGGCACCACGCCTGAGCAAGGGGCATTGTTCTGCAAATACACTCAAGACCGTGCCGTCATCACTGCTCGACTTAACAGGCCGTCTTGGTCAGTCGTCGATCTTCAAACGCCAATCAACAAAAGAGAGAACATTGCTGCAGAGCTGAATGCACTTTATCTATCGCCTACTCGATTTACGTCCGCAAATATTACGAAGCTATCAACCACGCAGCTACTGACTCCCGAAAAGAAAAACTTTGCATACGTAAAAATCACTGCCCATGACCCAAACACACCTACCAGGGTCTATTACAGTTTATCGGGTATCAAAAAGACTCACCTCGATCTGCCACTGACAAAACAGGTCGACAAAGGTACCGGCTTTAAATTGGACGGCTGGAAAATGGAAGCTGATGGCATACCTGTGTCGCCCGGCAAGACTCGCTACATCAATGCACAGCGCACGAAAAACAAGATCGGCACCGGCTTAGTTGACCCTCATGAAGCGCTTTTTCTTCCTGATCTAGCATCTGGATTTTCAAGCAACCACCGGATGATGGACAGCGAACACATGATCTTGAACAGGATCAATGCCGATAAGGTTGATTTCACTAAAGTGCAGTCAATTGAAGTGTATTCAACCTTTCCAACGTGCCAGTCCTGTACCGCGGGACTTATGGGCCTGAAGGTCAAGGTACCCAACGGAGAGTTCACTGTGTTTGAAGGGGGCAAGTTGTAACAGATAAAGGCAGTTCGATGAACTGATACACCGAGTCACGTCCTTCGCTAACACGTTCACTTCCACCACATCTGTGGGTTTTGTGGGAGTGAACGCGCTCGCAAATGGATTTATCGCGGAACGACTGGCTTACGCTTCGGCGGCTTAGGGCCTTTGCCCTTCGCGGCATCGATACGCTCTTTGGTCGCTTGCTTGTTGCGAGCGAACGCGGCGGCCTTGGCCTCTTCACGCTTGTCCCACGGATTGCCGCCATCACTGGCACGCGGTGGCAGGCCGGTGTGCTGGGTCTGGATCAGCGTGGTCTTGGCGACTTTATGGCTGCCGACCGGCGTCGAGTTCTTGCGGCGTGCGCTCTGGTAACCGTCGGTGGCCGGCTGATGCAGTGGAATCAGTTGGTCTTTGCCCGAACCGATCAAGTCCGCACGCCCCATGCGGATAAGCGCTTCACGCAGCGATGGCCAACCTTTCGGGTCGTGATAGCGCAGGAACGCCTTGTGCAACCGGCGCTGCTCTTCGCTCTTAACGATGGTGACCGAATCGCTCTTGTACGAGACCTTGCGCAGCGGGTTCTTGCCCGAATGATACATCGCGGTGGCCGTAGCCATCGGTGACGGGTAGAACGCTTGCACCTGATCAGCGCGGAAACCGTTGCCCTTGAGCCACAGCGCCAGGTTCATCATGTCTTCATCGGTGGTGCCTGGGTGGGCAGCGATGAAGTAAGGAATCAGGTACTGCTCTTTGCCGGCTTCTTTCGAATACTTCTCGAACATGCGCTTGAACTTGTCATAGCTGCCAATGCCCGGTTTCATCATCTGGTTGAGCGGACCTTCCTCGGTGTGTTCCGGGGCGATCTTCAAGTAACCACCGACGTGGTGCGTTACCAACTCTTTGACGTATTCCGGCGATTCGACCGCGAGGTCATAACGCAGGCCGGAAGCAATCAGGATTTTCTTCACGCCTGGCAAGGCACGCGCACTGCGGTACAGCTGAATCAGCGACGAGTGGTCGGTGTTCAGATTCGGACAAATGCCCGGGAATACGCAGGATGGCTTGCGGCACGCTGACTCAATCTCAGGGCTCTTGCAAGCGATGCGATACATGTTCGCTGTCGGGCCACCGAGGTCGGAGATAACGCCGGTGAAACCTGGAACCTTGTCGCGGATCTCTTCGATTTCTCGAATGATCGACTCTTCGGAACGGTTCTGAATGATCCGGCCTTCGTGCTCAGTGATCGAACAGAAGGTGCAGCCGCCGAAGCAGCCGCGCATGATATTTACCGAGAAACGGATCATGTCGTAGGCCGGGATCTTCTCCTTGCCATAAGCCGGGTGCGGAATGCGCGCATAGGGCATACCGAACACGTAGTCCATTTCTTCGGTGGTCATCGGAATCGGAGGCGGGTTAAACCAGACGTCGACTTCTCCGTGCTTCTGTACCAAGGCACGGGCATTACCCGGGTTGGTTTCGAGGTGCAACACGCGGTTGGCGTGGGCATACAGCACCGAGTCAGCACGGACTTTTTCCATCGACGGCAAACGGATAACCGTTTTGTCGCGAGTCATCCGTGGGCTGGCCAGCAATTGCACGACCTTGGCTTCCTGCGGGTCTTCCACAGGGCCTTTGTCTTGCTCGATGGCGCAGGCCTGAGTGTCCTGAGTATTCACGTACGGGTTGATGATCTTGTCGATCTTGCCCGGACGGTCGATACGGGTAGAGTCGACCTCATACCAGCCTGCTGGCGTGTCACGGCGGATAAATGCGGTGCCACGAACATCAGTAATTTCTTCGATCTTGTGGCCGTAGGACAAACGCTGGGCAACTTCGACAATCGCTCGTTCAGCGTTGCCGTATAGCAGGATGTCGGCGCAAGCGTCGATCAGAATCGAGTTACGCACCCGGTCCTGCCAGTAATCGTAATGCGCAATACGGCGCAACGAAGCTTCGATGCCGCCCAGTACGATCGGCACATGCTTGTAGGCTTCTTTGCAGCGCTGGCTGTACACCAGACTCGCGCGGTCCGGACGTTTACCAGCCATGCCGCCCGGCGTGTAAGCGTCATCGGAACGGACTTTTTTGTCGGCGGTGTAGCGGTTGATCATCGAATCCATGTTGCCGGCAGCGACGCCAAAAAACAGGTTCGGTTCGCCGAGTTTCATGAAGTCGTCTTTGGAGTGCCAGTCGGGCTGGGCAATGATCCCGACGCGGAAGCCTTGAGACTCCAGCAGCCGGCCGATGATCGCCATACCAAAAGACGGGTGATCCACGTACGCATCACCGGTGACGATGATGATGTCGCAGGAATCCCAGCCAAGCTGATCCATCTCTTCCCGACTCATGGGCAGGAAAGGTGCTGGCCCGAAACACTCGGCCCAGTACTTGGGATAGTCAAATAACGGCTTGGCTGTTTGCATGTCAAAAACCTGCACGTGTACACGTTGGAAAATTGCGGGCGCGAAATATAGCACAAAATTTGACCAATTCCGACGATGGCGGTCGGTTAATTGGCGGATTGAAGCTGGTACTTCTGACAGTTTCCCCAAGACGCGTGCAGGCGTACGGTAGGACATCGCTTGAGACAAAGTAGCAAGGAGCTTCGGAATGCCCCATTCCATTCATCAAAACACGCCGTGCCTGACGGTCATTGATGGTCGAGGATTGACGACGCGGCAGGTGGCCTATCATCGGGCCAACGCCAACGACGCCACCCAAGCGCGCGTCAAGTTGCACAGATACGACGCTGCCGGGCGCTTGGTAGCGAGCTGGGACCCCCGTTTTTTCGCCCTGCGCGAAGCCCATGAAGAGGCGCCCCCGAACTTCACCAACGTCGTTAGCCTGTCCGCTGCACGCCTGGCCAGCGATGGCGTGGACGCTGGCTGGCAAGTCGCGTTTTTTGCTGAAGCCGGCAACGCTTTGGAAAGCTGGGATTCGCGCGATACTCATTGGCGCACGGATTATGATCATCTGCTGCGACCGACTGTAATTCACGAGCAGGCTGACGGACAAGCGTCCCGCGCGACAGAATGCTTCACCTATGCCGACAGCTCTCCCGAGATGGCGGCATTGAATCTTTGCGGCCGACTGATCTGCAGCGAGGACGACGCCGGTCGTCACCTCGTCCAAGGGCTGGGATTAGCGGGCCAGACACTGCGAGAAACCCGGCATTTTCTAATGAGCCTGGACTTGCCAAACTGGCCTGAAGAGCAGACCGCACGTGATCAACTGCTGGAGCCGGGCGACGGACTGACCACAACCTTCGGCTACAGCCCCTGTGGCGAAATGTTGTTTCAGATAGATGCATTAGCCAACAAGCAAGCCTTCGACTATGACGTGTCGGGACTGTTGAAGCGGGTCGGCCTGACGATGCTCAATGATACCTATCAGCCACTGCTGCACGACTTGGAATACAGTGCTTTTGGGCATGTGGAATCGCAAACCGCCGGGAACGGACTGGTGAGTAAGACAACCATTGATCCTGCCAGCGAACGCCTGGATAAACTGACCACGACCCGCCGGGCCGGTGATGAACTGCAACACTTGAGATACGGCTATGATCCTGCCGGAAATGTGCTGAGTATCGAGGACGGCGCACAGCCCACTCGCCACTTCGCCAATCAACAGGTCCAGAGCATAAACACTTATGCCTACGACAGCCTGTACCAACTCATCAAAGCTACCGGTCGCGAAACGGTGGGGGCTTCCATTCGGCCAGAGTTGCCCGAGCTTGCGCTGCTTCCCGTCGATGCTAGCCAGTTTCTTAATTACACCCAGCACTATCAATACGATGATGCGGGAAGCTTGATTGAACTCAAACACCAAGGGCATCAGTCTTATACCCGCACGTTGATGGTCGACGAAGGAAGTAACCGCGCCCTTCCTCTCGGAGAAGGCGAACGGCCTCCTGACTTCAATGTGCAGTTTGACGCGTGCGGCAACCTTCAGACACTGACACCCGGTCAGGCACTTACGTGGGACGCTCGCAATCAACTTATTCAGATAAACCTGCTCACCCGAGAAGACGGCGAGCATGACGCCGAGCGCTACGCCTATGACGGGGCCGGGCAACGTCTGCGCAAAACTGCTGTAGCCCGCGCCAAGTCCGTCGTCCACACGCGTGAAACGCGCTATCTGCCGGGCCTGGAGATTCGAACCAGTACGGTGAACGACGAATGCCTGCAGGTTGTGACCGTGCAATCCGGGCGATGCGCTGTACGTTGCCTGCGCTGGAGCGAGGGCAAACCTGATGACATCCAAAATGACCAACTCCGCTATAACATCGGTGACCACTTGGATTGCGTCACTTTGGAGCTGGACGCAGACGCCCTATTAATAAGTCAGGAAGGTTATTACCCGTTCGGCGGCACCGCCTGGTGGGCGGCAAAGTCGGCCATTGAAGCCAGCTACAAAACCATCCGTTATTCGGGCATGGAAAGAGACGCAAGCGGGCTTTATTACTATGGACTCCGTTATTACGCGCCTTGGCTACAGCGCTGGATTAGCCCGGACCCTGGCGGCAGCGCTAATGACCTTAACCGATACCGAATGGTTGAAAATGGACCAATGAATCGAGTAGATCTGCTTGGCCTAGACGGATTTGATGTAACCACCGCTACCGCAATCGCCACTGTCATTGCGGCGACCCTGTTGGCGGCCCTTGGCTTGGTACGACGCAAGTCCAATGAAAATGCTCGCGAGGCGAGAGCTGCGTTTTTTGAAGGCAAAAAATACCAATACACGTTAACTAATAGCGAGGTCGAAAAACTGAGCATATTTGTCGGAAAATTTTCGACCGCCGATGAGAAACACTTTGAATTTAACCAAGGAAATCGAGGCCAGATACATGCTTTTTATATCGGCAACGCCGAGCACCGTACTATTTTCGATGCCAGTAAAGGCACCCCAGCGTTACTCGCAAACGTTAATAGCGCGGGTATTCCCACTGTAGACCTTCGAGGGAAAACGACTGCGATCAGCACCCCGGGAAGTGCCAGTGGTCGCGGCACTGGCAGCTTGGCAAGCACAGGCAGCACCGGTTTCCTTAGCATTTTCGAGGGCACTATCACCGCCGAAGAAAAGGCCGAGTACCGCCGAGGCTCCTCGACAAACTCAAACAAGAGAGGCTCAACGGTACGCCAAGCCGATCCGGAGGCCGTCAGCACTCCTCAGACCAGAAATACGAGTAACACGCCGGGACTGAAACTGGATATGAGCGGGTTCTTCGTGTCGAAAGCCTTCCTGAAAGCCAAAAAGGACCTTGGACCTGAACTGAAACCGGCCATCGATATGGCTGTTGAGAAGTTCAGGGAAGACGGTACAGGCAATCTTCACGAATCAAAACACAAACTCTTTTCGCTGGATCTTACAGGGGTAGGAAACAGTACCGGTCGTGGTGCGTGGCGCTTGATGTTTGAGCCTCCCAAAAAAGGCGTCCTCAAAGCACACTCTGTAATCGACCCTCACTGAAAACCGCCGGACGCTCTGGTCCGGCACCCCCGTACGGGTCTACTCACTAATCCTCGTCGAAATTGTAACTGCCCGGCGCGAGGTTTTCGAATCGAGTGTACTTGCCGATGAACGCTAGGCGCGTGGTACCGATAGGACCGTTACGCTGCTTGCCGATGATGATTTCGGCGATGCCTTTGTGCTCGGTTTCCGGGTGATACACCTCATCCCGGTAAACGAACATGATGACGTCAGCATCCTGCTCGATCGCTCCGGATTCGCGCAAGTCGGAGTTGATCGGGCGTTTGTTGGGGCGTTGTTCCAGGGAACGGTTGAGTTGGGACAACGCGACCACAGGACATTGAAATTCTTTGGCCAAGGATTTCAACGAGCGAGAGATCTCGGAGATCTCGTTGGTTCGGTTGTCGCCGCTGGAGCCTGGAATCTGCATCAGCTGCAGGTAATCGATCATGATCAGGCCGACTTCGCCGTGCTCACGCACCACCCGGCGAGTACGCGCGCGCATCTCTGAAGGGCTGATACCGGCGGTGTCATCGATGAACAGCTTGCGGTCATTGAGCAAATTGACCGCCGAGGTCAGGCGTGGCCAATCATCGTCTTCCAGCCGCCCGGCACGGACTTTGGACTGGTCGATACGGCCCAGGGACGACAGCATACGCATGATCAGCGATTCGCCTGGCATCTCCAGCGAATACACCAGAACCACTTTATCGCTGCGCAGAACCGCGTTCTCCACCAGGTTCATGGCGAAGGTGGTTTTACCCATGGACGGACGACCGGCCACAATGATCAAGTCGGACGGTTGTAGGCCGCTGGTCTTCTCGTCCAGGTCGGTATAGCCGGTGGACAGGCCAGTGATCGCGTTATCGGTGTTGAACAGCGTGTCGATGCGGTCAATGGCTTTGGTCAGTAAGTCGTTGACGCTGACCGGTCCGCCACTCTTCGGCCGCGCTTCGGCGATCTGGAAGATCTGCCGCTCAGCTTCGTCGAGAATCTCGGCGGCACTGCGGCCTTCCGGATTGAACGCACTGTCGGCGATCTCGGCACTGATGCCGATCAACTGCCGCAAGGTCGCTCGCTCGCGCACGATTTGCGCATAAGCCTTGATGTTGGCGACCGACGGAATGTTTTTCGCCAGCTCGCTGAGGTAACCCAGACCGCCGACCTGCGAGGTCTGGCCCTCTTTATCCAACTGCTCGGACAGGGTCACGACGTCGATGGGGCTGTTTTGATCGGCCAGTTTGGCGATCGCCCGGAAAATCAGGCGGTGGTCATGTCGATAGAAATCGCCATCGGACACTTGATCGAGCACGCGCTCCCAGGCGTTGTTGTCCAGCATCAAACCACCGAGCACGGCCTGTTCGGCCTCGATGGAGTGCGGCGGCACCTTGAGGGCAGCGGTTTGCAGATCGTATTGCTCGGGGGCAGATATATCGTTCATGGCCACACAGAATCAGGAAGAGCAGAAAGACAAAGGGCACGACCTGTGAACAGGATCGTGCCCGATGTTAAACGTCTGGCAAGCAAGTCGCCAAGCGTTAAGTGTTGCTTAAGCTGCTACCACGATAACGCGTACGGTTGCTTCTACGTCGCTGTGCAGGTGCACGGCTACGTCGTATTCACCAACGTTACGGATAGTGCCGTTCGGCAGACGAACTTCGCTTTTTGCAACTTCAACGCCAGAGGCGGTCAGTGCATCAGCGATGTCGTGGGTGCCGATCGAACCGAACAGCTTGCCTTCGTCACCGGCGGTGGCAGTGATAGTCACTTCCAGCTCAGCCAGTTGGGCAGCGCGAGTTTCGGCAGAAGCTTTTTTGTCTGCAGCCAGTTTTTCCAGGTCAGCACGACGCTCTTCAAACGCAGCCACGTTGGCAGCGGTTGCAGCGGTTGCTTTGCCGTACGGCAGCAGATAGTTACGACCGTAACCGGCCTTAACATTTACTTTGTCGCCCAGGTTGCCCAGGTTAGCGACTTTTTCCAGAAGGATCAGTTGCATGTGAAAATCCTCTTAACTTTTAACCTTCACCGTCCGCAGAGCCGTTATCAGCGTCTTTCGACGCAACACGACCGCGAAAATCAATCAGGCTGTCGACGATGGCAAACACCACCAGCAACGGATAGATCAGTTGCATAAACAGCAACAGCGTTACGTACAACCCCACCAGCCAGAACCTGCCCAGGTGCTTTTCAGCAACCAGACCATGAACCAGAGCCAGCCCGGCAAATACCAGCGGTACGCTGCACAACGGTGTCAACATCGCCATCTGCGGACCGAAATTTGGCCCCAGAAGCATCAACACCAGCAGTGACAACGCCGGTACTTTCGGGAGTCTTATGCTGCGAAATTCGCGGCCAAAACCACCAGGGTTGTACAACAACGCTTGCCAGTAACGCCCCAGAATCAGGGTGAGCACACTGACGATCTGCAACAAAGCCGCAATCAGGCCGTTGAGTACCGGTGCAATCAATGCCCCTAGACGCGCTCGCTCTTCTACCGACAATTGTTGGTAGAGCCCTTCGAGGACCTGCGGCATGAGTTTTTGCAACTCCTGCGCCATCACTTCGATGGGTTCGCGGAAAACCGCACCCAGAATCACTGCATACAACAGACCCAGTGCCACGCTGACCAGCAGCACGCGGACCCAGGACTCGCTGGCGCGTAACAACGCTGCCAACCCCAGTGAACCCAGCAACACCATAAGTGTGCGAGGCTCCCCGAAATACCACCAGACCAAAGCCGGCAGTAAAGCCCAGGCGAGGATGCCAGCGGCATCACTCAAACCGCGCCTCAGAAGCACAAGGCAACCTGCGGCAGCACTCAACCAGAACAACAACGGCAATGCCGCACATCCGACCACTACGAGAGTGGCCTGCACGCGGCCGCGCATGATGAAATTAGCCATGGCGCGCATGCGTTCTATCCCTTACTACTTTTTGTCGACTGCCTGGTCTCAGCGGCCGTGGCTGTCGGTGTAGGCCAGCAGGGCCAGGAAGCGGGCACGCTTGATAGCGGTGGCCAGCTGACGCTGATAACGAGCTTTTGTACCAGTGATACGGCTTGGAACGATTTTGCCGGTCTCGGATACGTATGCTTTCAGAGTGTTGAGATCTTTGTAATCGATCTCCTTCACGTCTTCAGCGGTGAAGCGGCAGAATTTACGACGACGGAAGAAACGTGCCATGTAATTGGCTCCTCAAAAGGTCCGTGGATTACTCGTCAGCGTTATCGCTGGCGTCGCTGTTGTCACCGTCATCGCCATCGGCGCTGTCGGAGTGCTCAGGACGGTCACGACGCTCACGGCGCTCGCTGCGGTTTTCTTCGGCCTTGAGCATCTCGGACTGACCAGTTACGGCTTCGTCGCGACGGATGACCAGGTTACGGATCACGGCATCGTTGTAACGGAAGTTGTCTTCCAGTTCAGCCAAAGCCTTACCGGTGCATTCAACGTTCAGCATCACGTAGTGAGCCTTGTGAACATTGTTGATTGCATAGGCCAGTTGACGACGGCCCCAATCTTCCAGACGGTGGATTTTGCCGCCGTCTTCTTCGATCAGCTTGGTGTAACGCTCTACCATGCCGCCGACTTGCTCTCTTTGATCCGGGTGGACCAAAAAGATGATTTCGTAATGACGCATGAATGCTCCTTACGGGTTGTAGCCTGCCGCTAAAAAACGGTGCAGACAAGGAGTGAATGACACTTGTGAGTCTTGCCCAGCACAGGCACAAGAGCGCCTGCCATGACAGCAAGGGGCGCAATTGTAGAGAAGGGTGTGGAGGCACGCAAGGGAATTGGTGATTATTTGAGCAATGAGTACTACTCAATACCTATAGGAGCGGGGGGGGGCCCCCGGGCGAAACCGCCGGGGGGGGGGGACACACCCGGGACGGTTAAAAAGGGGCGCCCCCCCCCCAGCCACGGGGGGGTGGTTGGGGGGGGGGTAGACCGGCGGGGGGGCGCAGAGGGGAGCAAACACAC